>JALZWC010000869.1 GCA_023300255.1 Saprospiraceae bacterium
GTGGGTAATTGGAGTGCAGTTAGAGTAATAATTGATGTACAAGACAATTCAAATTTATGTGATCCTACTACACCAGTTAAGTCGATCGTGAATCCGATAGATCCGATAGATCCGATAGGTCCGATAAATCCAGAGCCATGTGATGTAACGTTTGCCTTAACAGGAGGAGCGGGTATGATAGATATAATAATGGCTACAGGTGACTTACCGTACTCTATAAGCTGGAGAGGTCCAGTAGACGGTGATGCGCAGTTGACAAGTGGTAATACGTTTAATATACCGTCATTACCAGCAGGTACCTATACCGTATTTGTAACAAATCTTAACTGTTCTACTTCTCAGACTGTAGTCGTAACACCAGCACAACCAGTGTGTGACGTAACGTTTGCTTTAACAGGTGGAGCGGGAACGATAGATATAACAATGGCTACAGGTGACTTACCGTACTCTATAAGCTGGAGAGGACCAATGGATGGAGATGCGCAGTTGACAAGTGGCAACACGTTTAATATACCGTCATTACCAGCAGGTACTTACACGGTATTTGTAACAAACCTTAATTGTTCTATTTCTCAGACTGTAGTAGTAACACCAGCACAGCCAGTGTGTGATGTAACATTTACAGCAACAGGTGGAACAGGTATGATTAATATTACAATGGCGACAGGTACTTTGCCATATACAATAAGCTGGAGAGGTCCAACGGAAGGAGATGCGCAATTGACAAGTGGTAATACATTTACTATACCGTCATTAGCAGCAGGCAACTACACGGTATTTGTAACAAATACTAATTGTTCTTCTTCTCAGATTGTGACAGTAACAGAAGTAGTACCGCCAGTGTGTGATGTGACATTTGCAGCAACAGGAGGAGCAGGTATGATAGATATAACAATGGCTACAGGTGACTTACCGTACTCTATAAGCTGGAGAGGACCAATGGATGGAGATGCGCAATTGACAAGTGGTAGCACGTTTAATATACCTTCATTACCAGCAGGAACCTACACGGTATTTGTAACAAATCTTAACTGTTCTACTTCTCAGACTGTAGTGGTAACACGAGCACAGCCAGTGTGTGATGTAACATTTGCCTTAACAGGAGGAGCTGGTCTGATCAATATTACAATGGCGACAGGTAGTTTACCATATACGATAAGTTGGAGAGGTCCAGTAGATGGAGATGCGCAATTGACAAGTGGTAACACGTTTACTATACCGTCATTAACAGCGGGTACCTATACGGTATTTGTAACAAATCTCAACTGTTCTTCTTCTCAGACGGTGGTGGTAACACCAGCACAGCCACAGCCAGTGTGTGATGTAACATTTACAGCAACAGGAGGAACGGGTATGATAAATCTTACAATGGTGACTGGTAATTTACCATACACGATAAGTTGGAGAGGTCCAGTAGATGGAGATGCGCAATTGACAAGTGGTAACACGTTTACTATACCGTCATTACCAGCAGGTACTTACACGGTATTTGTAACAAATACTAATTGTTCTACTTCTCAGACGGTGACAGTGACAGAAGTAGTACCACCAGTGTGTGATGTAACATTTACAGCAACAGGCGGAGCGGGAATCATAGATCTTACAATGGTGACTGGTAATTTACCATACACGATAAGTTGGAGAGGTCCAATAGACGGAGATGCGCAATTGACAAGTGGTAACACGTTTACTATACCGTCATTAACAGCGGGTACCTACACGGTATTTGTAACAAATCTTAACTGTTCTATTTCTCAGACAGTGACAGTAGTTAATGGTAATAGTGGTGGTGGGGACACTGACAGTTGTATACCAATAATCTTTACAACACAAGCAGGAAATGGTCAAATTCTAGTAACAGCATCAAGTGGTAGAAGCCCATATACTGTACAATGGAGTGGACCTGTATCTGACTTTGACCGTATCTTCACAGGTAATACTTACACCATTGATTCTTTACCGATAGGGATGTATGTGATTACCTTAACAGATGCGGATGGATGTTTTAGTTCACAAATGGTAATGGTTAACCAATCAGACACAAGTGATGGAGGAAATGGAGGAATGAATAATGGTTGTCCTGTAGAATTTATAACAATTGTAGGAGATGGTACGGTTAACGTAACTGCTACAAGTGGTACTGGTCCTTATACATTTGGTTGGGATGGTCCAACAATGGGCTTTAATCAACCAACAGGAAATACTTTTGAAATTACAAATCTACCGACTGGTGTTTACAATATAATTGTAACAGATGCAAATAGTTGTTTCTCTTCTGTGTCTGTGATGGTTACTAACCCAGATGATACAGATAATATGAATGGAGGTGACTGTCCAGTATCATTTGTTGCAACTGGAGCAAGTGGTAGTTCAGTAGTAATGATAAATAGCGGACCTGCACCATACACTATTGGTTGGGATGGTCCAGTTGTAGGTTTCTTCAGAACTAGCTCAAGTAGTTATACTATTCCTAATTTATCAGCAGGTGATTATACAATTATTGTAACAGATGCAGCTGGTTGTTTCAGTACACAAGCAGTTACTGTAGCTGATGGTTGTAGTGCAGAAGGTGGTGACGCAGATAATGATGGAATATGTGCAAATTCTGATTGTGATGATAACGATCCATCTGTTGGCGTAGGTCAACAAGCAGGAACACCATGTAATGATGGTAATACAGATACGGCCAATGATGTTATCCAAAGTGATGGATGTACTTGTGCAGGAGTTTCAGATGAAGGAGCAGGAGAAGGAGATCAAGCAGCAATCAGAGGGACTGTTCTTAATGAAACTGGTGCATCTGTAGAAAATGTAGTAGTTAGATTGGGTGGTTATAATATGAATCCTATCGTGACAGGAGCAGCAGGTAACTATCAGTTTAATGCAGTACCGATGTATAGTAATTATACAGTAACACCAGAGAAGGATATGAATCCTTTAAATGGAGTATCGACATTTGATTTAGTATTAATCAGTAAGCACATATTAGGAATTGAGTCTTTAGATTCACCATATAAGCATATTGCGGCAGACATTAATAAGTCTGGAACTATTACTGCTTTTGATATGGTTCAATTGAGACAATTGATTTTAAATATTAGTGCAGACTTCCCTAACAATGATTCCTGGAGATTTGTAGATGCGAACTACCAGTTTGCAACAAACAATCCAGAAAATGAATCTTTTGCAGAGATTGCAGCTATCAATGACTTGTCTTCAGATAGGAATGCACATTTCATAGCTGTCAAGATTGGCGATGTTAGTGGTAATGCAGCGGCTAATACTTTAGCCTCAAGTGAAGCAAGAAGCTTTAATGGAGCAGTAACATTTAGTATGGAAGACCAAACATTTGAGAGAGGAGAGCTGATTGAAGTAGCCTTTAATTTGAAGGATCTTAATCAAGTTCTTGGGTATCAATTTACACTGGATATTGATCCTGCGATTGCTAAAATTGTAGAATTAAAAGAAGGGGTAGCTACAGAGGCTAACTTTGGTCTAATGAATGTAGAGCGAGGACAACTGACAACAAGTTGGAATCAAAACGATAATGTTGATGCAGAGGGTGATATGTTTACTTTAGTTTTAAAAGCTAATCAAGGAGGAAGATTGAGTGAAGTCATTCAATTAACTTCTAAATTGACAGCTAAGGAAGCATACAACGATGCAGGACAATTACTAGATGTTGCACTTGAGTTTGGTACTACAGAGGAAGCTTTCAAGCTTTACCAAAATACACCAAATCCATTTAAGGATGTAACAACTATTTCATTCGACTTGCCAGCAGCTACTACTGTACAGTTGACAATCTTTGATGTATCTGGAAAATTAATGAAGTCTATCAATGGCGAATTTAATAAAGGATATAATGAAGTACAAATCAGCAAATCAGAATTAGCAGAAAATGGCATTTACTTCTATAACTTAGAGACAGCAGGTCATGTAGCTAAGAAGAGAATGATCTTAATTGACTAATTTGTAGGTTAAATTTATTTTCTAAAGCAGTAGCTTTTAGATAGAAAATATGTATGCTGAAATGAGGCCCTCTTAGAAATTTTTCTAAGAGGGCTTTTTTTATTATAGTTTTTTTTCTTTTTCTTTTATTTGTTATTACCTTAGTAGCTCCAAATTTAATAACAGAAGTTGTTTAATAGATACAATTAAATAGATTTACCAATTTGATTGCAAATTCAAATCTTAAAACAGGGGTTAGTTTATGTTTTGTCTTACTATAAAAATATTTTCTGTAGTTAGTATAGTTGCTTAATTTTTAGGAGAAAGCTCTTTTTATTTTAGTAGCGATAGATAGGAGGTAAACTTATTACTATTTCTTTGAAATAAAATGTCCCATGTATTTTTTATAAAAAATACTCAAAACATTTAGAAGTCAGAGGTTCGATCTCTTATTACTTTAGGAAGTGCTGCGTTGTCAACATCTTAAGCCTGATTTCTGAAAATATCTGGTAGAGCTCGTACTGGTTGCAGTAGTAGAAGTCGTTAAAAATCAATGACTTGCAAATAATGAATGCATTTTTTTTTAAAAAAAATTATGAAAAAAAAATAATGTATTCTATCTATTCGATAAGATGTATGCAGTCTTTTATAAGAAATGATCAATATTTTTTTTAATTATGTATAATTTGGAAAACTATCTTATTATAATTCAGATATTAATTAAATTACCATAAAAAGGGTATAAATCCTACAAAGAGGAATCTATATATTTGTTCGGTTATTCATCCTGAAATTCTCATGTGTTTTAATAAATTTCATATTTTTTGTTACACATGTATTGATGGTTGATAATCAAGTGATTACTTTTAAAATAAAAATACCGAATGAAAAATAGTATAACTCTTAGAGTTATACGTCCCACTCTCAATTACCGCCACTTATTAAATACTCTATCATACACTCTAGTTTTTTAGAGTTAAGTTGGTACTGCCATAAGGAGATTCGTATTCATACACACTATTTAACACTAAGTCTACAACATTAATTCCTACAACACATATAGCGAACTTTCAGACTATTTTGTAGCTATATCCCATCGAACATAATACCAACTTACAAAGGTTTTAACATCTTTAGAACACATTTAAACTTATGACTAATCTGTATGGATTAGTAATAGGATTTCTATACCCACATTTTTTTAATTTTTGTAAATCTATAAAATTGAACACAATGAAAAGATCGACTTTTACTTCGTGTGTTATCGCGATGTTCTTAGTCTTCATAGGAGTCAATGATGCCACTGCGCAGGCAAATTGTAGTCCGACATGTAATGACTTGGTACAAACATCTTTCGACGTATGGTGTAAGGTGCCACTGGCATATGACATGTTTCTAGAAGATGCAGACAATCCTCGTACTTGTACACCTAATGGCCCTCAAGCCTTTGTTATACAAGCAATGGATCATACAGGCAAAGTAATTGCTAGTAGTGATGATCCAGATGACAATTACTTAACTTGTGAAGATTTGACAGCCAATCTTTATGAGCCATTTGTGATCAAGGCAAAGCACTGGGCAACAGGTAATTCTTGTTGGAGTACTTTAGTTCTTGAAGACAAATTAGATCCTACCCTAGAAATTCAAGATGTAGAACTTTGGTGTAACGAACCTTTTGACGCTGATTATATCGAGTGGACTCAAGGTGCAGGTGTTGGTTATCCTCGAGGATTTGACAACTGTGATGAGTTACGTCAGCCTATTAATGGCTCTATCCGTGTAGATGAAAATCGACATGGAAACGATTGTAACGATTTAGAATTAACACAAGTTAATGATGAAATCACTGATGTTGACTGTCAGCCTGATGGTAATATTAGTGCTAAGATCGTAAGAACGTGGATGCTTTGTGATAAATTTGGCAACTGTGTAACAGGAGAGCAAGTTATCACAATGAGAAGACTATCTATTGGTCAATTGAATTTTCCTCCAGATTACGATGATTTGGATAGAGATGCACTACGACCAAACAAAGCAAATGGTTGTCAAGTGAACACTATGCCAGGTCTTGTATATGATGGCCAAGCTCATGAAGGATTTCCAGGCCGTTTTGGCAATGGTGGTACTACTCAAGAGCCAACAGGTGCTCCGATGATACATGGTATACCTGTAAGTGAAATTGGTGACAAAGATGGATATGCTTATCCAAGAGATGCTTTCGGTTTCTGTGAAATCAATGTTACTTGGGAAGATCAAATCATTGAGGTTTGTTCTGGTTCTTATAAAATCATACGTGTATGGACAGTCATTGACTGGTGTACTGGTGAGATTGTGAGAGAAGATCAAATCATTAAGATTGTTGATGATGAAACTAGTATTGATGCAGGTGCAGATGTAACGCTTTCTACTAATAATAATCCTAGAAAGTGTGAGGCTGATTTTACACCAACTCCTGCTGAAATTTGGGAAGCATGTGGTGAAGTAATTAGAGTAACTATGACGATCGAAGGATACCGTCAAAGAACACACCCACACCCAGTATGGTCTGTAGAAAAATTTACACTTGTTAAAGATGCCCTTGGAGTAATTTCTGGTTCTGCTACAGGTGATCCTGTAATTGTTAACTTCGCTCCAATTAAGTTAGATGGCCCTATTTGTAGTGAAGATCTTTCTGTTCCTGCTAAGTATGTAGTTACATATACTACAATAGATGACTGTGGTAACACTAGTGAAGATTCTTACGAAGTAGAAGTAGTAGATGAAACTGCACCAACGCCAATTTGTGATGAGATTACTCAAACAACTGTTGGTACGGATTGTAAGGCTACTATTTTTGCTCAAACATTTGATGATGGATCTTTTGACAACTGTGGTCCTATCTCATTGAGTGTAAGAAGAATGGATAGTAATGATCCTGCTTTTTATCCATATGTACAATTTGGTGCTGCTGATGTTTGGAAAAACGTTGCAGGAGAAACTTGTTTAGTAGCATTAAGAGCTACGGATTGTGCAGGTAACTTTCAGGACTGTATGGTTCAAGTGATTGTTGATGATAAGAATGGCTCTGTAACTAGTGTTCAGGATAGAACAATTATATGTGCTGATTTAGATAATAACGGTGTTATACCTGCTTCTATTATAGCTAGTTTAGCGACTTCTACAGATAACTGTGGTGCTGCTGACCAAGAAATTATAGCAGTTAGAGACTCTAGAAATGACTGTCATATTGGTTTTGTAGAGTATGATTTCAAATCTTATGATATTCACGGTGTACCTTCAGGTGTAGTAACTGCTACTGTTACAGTTGTAGATGATACTCCTGTTCAGGTAAGATTCCCTAATGATTATACAGCTTTCTGTACTGCTGATTCTGGTGGATTCAATGGTCCTCTTGATCCTGATGTTACTGGTCGTCCAGTTATCACAGGTGATGACTGTGAGTTAGTAGGTGTTAGCTATGAAGATAGTTATGAATTTACTGTTTCTGGTAATGCTTGTTTCAAAATTATCAGAGAGTGGGTTGTGATCGATTGGTGTGCATTTGATGAGAATTTCCCAAATGAGCCGCAAACTTTCGCGCATACACAAATTATCAAAGTACAAGATGATATTGCTCCTGTTTTATCAAGTGAGGCGAGCAGAGCAGTGGCTATTGATGCAACGGATGATTGTTCTACAACTGTAGATGTTGGAGCTCCAACAGTAAGTGATTGTAGTTCTGAAGTAAGAGTAAGAGCTGAGTGGGAATATACTGCTGATGCTAGATATTGTGGTTCTAATGCTTCTGGCGTAGTGGCAGATGCTTCTGGTGGATTTACTTCTCCATCTTTTGAGCCAGGTTCATTAACAGTTGTATTTATTGCTGATGATGGTTGTAATAATGTATCTAAGTCTACAACGGTTTATACTATTGAAGATAAGAAGTTACCTACACCATTCTGTAGAGATTTATTTACAGCTATTATGCCATCTACAGGCTTAGTAACGGTTTGGGCTACAGATTTAGATATTAAGTCGTTTGATAACTGTGACGGTTGTGCATCTGATGCTTTACAATTCTCTTTATCTCCAGACGTGAATGATACTAATATTACTTTAACATGTACAGATGCTAATTCTAAGACAGTAAATCTTTATGTTACGGATCAATCTGGTAACCAAGATTTTTGTACAACTACGATCAATGTTCAGGTAAATCCTGGTGCTTGTGGTGGTTCAATTCAATCTCCATTTACTCAGTCTGCAATCTCTGGTACTATTTCTAATGAAGCAGGCGAGACAGTAGATGCAGTAACAGTACAAGCTGCTGATAAAGCAGTTACTACAGGTGTAAGCGGTACTTTTAATTTCCAACTAGAACAAGGTGCAGATTATACAATTTCTGCGGAGAAGAACATGGATCCATTAAACGGTGTATCTACATTTGACTTAGTATTATTGCGTAAGCATATCGTAGGTACTCAACCACTTACGACTCCATACCAGTTAATTGCTGCAGATATCAATAAGAGTGGTGATATCACTGCATTTGATATGGTACAATTACGTCAAGTAGTACTTCAGTTAGTTCCTAACTTCCCAAGTAATACTTCTTGGAGATTTATCGATAAGAATCACGAGTTCGCTACGACTAATGTTTTAGCTGAAAACTTCAATGAAGCATATGACATCAATAACTTATCTGCTGATATGTCTATTGATTTCGTTGCTGTGAAAATTGGAGATTTAAATGGTAGTGCTGCTCCTAATAGTTTAGTAGGTGCTGAGTCTCGTAACGCTGCTGGTACATTGGCTTTCAATATGGAAGATCAATTTGTACAGGTTGGAGAAAAAGTAACTGTAGAATTCACATCTGCTGATATGCCAACTGCACAAGGCTTCCAGTTCACATTGAACTTTGAAGGTCTTGCATTTGGTGAAGTAGTAGAAGGTGCTGCAACAGCTGCTAACTTCAATACAGTTCAAGCTAAGCGTGGATCAATCTCTACTTCTTGGGATGGTCAAGCTACTGAGAAAGAAGCAGTATTCGGTGTAACATTCACTGCTACAACTTCTGGTCAGTTAAGCGAATTATTAAGCATCTCTTCTGATCAAGTAGTTGCAGAAGCATATAGCACTGATGGTGAGTTACTAGATGTAGCTTTAAACTTCAATGCAAATACTGCTACTACATTTGATTTATTCCAAAACACACCTAATCCATTTGATGGTGCAACAGTGATCGGTTTCAACTTACCGCAAGCTGGTAATGCAACATTAACAGTATTAGATGTACAAGGAAAGATACTTAAGTCTGTAACTGGAGATTATACTAAAGGCTTCAATCAAGTTAGCTTAAACGCTAAAGATTTGAGTGCTACTGGTGTATTATACTACCAGTTAGAGTCTGCTGAGCAAGTAGCTACTAAGAAAATGATCATCATTGACTAAGTAGTAAAAAACTAAATTACCATCATCAAATTTATTTGATGTGTATATAATACAGTTTTAGGGAAGACCTCTCTTTCAGAAATGGGAGGGGGGCTTCCCTTTTTTTATGTCCTATCCTAATTAAACAACTTCAATGTATAAATGATTGTCAATCAAGAGTGGCAAAAATCATAAATCTGAATTCATAAATCATACATCATAAATCTGATTAATATGGATTTATGATATAAGATATGTGATGTATGATTTTTTAGCCTCTTTCAAATAACTTTTCGTCATATCATTAAAATTCGTTGTTCAATATAATACACTCTCCTTTTAATTCTAAATTATAACTCCCTTGTTCTTCACTATTTTAGTTATTAGTTTCATTTTGAATTTAATTAAATTTCTATTTGTCTAATTTCTAACTTTTTCCCTATCATAAAATTGATTGTCAAAGACTTATTTATTGCATTCTTTTTTAACGCTCCATTTTTAGCACTCCATTTTTTTTACTTAAAGCTATTTTATTATTATCGGAATGATAATTGTTCTATATGTTAGATATGTTTTTTGTTATTGATACTTTAGAAACAATAACTCTTATTTTCAATTCCTACCGATTCAAGTATGTATAGCTGCGTAATAACGTTGTCTATTTTTCTAATACATACTCATTTCAAAAAAAAACTATTCAGACATTTTCTGGACTGTCCTCCAATAACCGGTGATGGACTTTTCATGTTATACGTTCTTTGTTAGATTCAGGTATTTTGATCTAAAGCGACTGCTTTTGGTAGATATATTGATGTCAATTTAATGGAATTGTTTGAAAAGGAATGGATGCATTATTTGCAATATCCTTACTTCCTAGCTACTTGATCAACTATCGTCAGACGGACGAGCTTCAGTTCTTTTTGTTTCCGTAATTATGGCTACGAAAAGAAGAAAGAGTTTAGCCAGTGGAACAGGATTTATCCTAGCAATCAAGCACTTATAATTGTAACATACATTCTTAATCAATTTCAACTGAGTTTTCATAGAACAATTTAATTAATTTCATAGGAATGATCCTATTGGAAAAGGCCAAAATTATGAGAAGAATTTACGCTAACCTTTTATTACCCTTTTTTGTTCTATTCCTTATTTCTGTATTTCCGAATCAAGGATATTCACAATATTGCACGCTAACTTGTATTGAAAAATTACAAGTTTCTTTGAATAACAATTGTGAAGCAGAAATAAATTATAGAACGGTCTTACAGGACCCCGACAATCCATTTACTTGCTCTCCTAATGGAATCTCCGCCTATAAGATTGTCGTTATGACGGCCGACAGTATTCCACTAGTTTCTAGTCCGAAAGTTACTTGTGATTTTGTTGGTCAAACGCTTACTGTTAAAGCTAAACATTGGTTAACGGGGAATTCTTGTTGGTCTACAATAAAAATAGAAGATAAAATAGCACCAAGATTGGCATGTAGTGATGCAGAAGTATGGTGTAATGAAAGTATAGCTCCTGTAAGTGAAGGGGGCACTATTCCTTTACCTACTGTAACCAATCTTTGTCCAGAAGAATGCGGAGGACTAATTTATTTATATGAAGATAAATTGGTTTCTTCTATGTGTGGAGATGAGTTAGCAACTTCAGGAAATGATGGAAAAGTGGAAAGAAGATGGACTGTTTGTGACCCTAGTGGTAATTGTGGTTCTTGCACACAAAATATATTATTAAAATCGGTAATCCTTTCTGAAATTGCTTTACCTCAAGATATTACACTCGCTTGTGATGATGCTTGTGATATTTCATTAGCTAGTTGTGTAGGAGAACCTTTATTACATGATTTACCTTTAACAGCGGGGAATTGCAAAATCAATATAAGTTTTGAAGATATCCAGTCCATACAAGTATGCGAAGGGAGTACTGAAATTACTCGTGTTTGGATTTTAGTAAATGACTGTACGAATGATTCGTTAAGTCATACTCAACTTATTGAAATTAGAGATGGGATTGCACCATCTATTATTTGCGCTAATACCAATATCAGCATTACAGCAAATCCAACACCTTCTTCTTGTACTGCTGTTATCCAAGTACCAAGTGCAACGATTACAGATAATTGTTCTTCGGAAGGTAATATCACAGTAACTACTTCTATTTATCAGATAATAGAGGGGGGCGAAAAAGAATTAATTACAACAAAAGAAGATAGAAATGGCGGGTTTTCTCAAGAAGTACCCTATGGAACAATTGCCATTGTATATACAGCTACCGATGATTGTGGGAATACTATTTCCAATATAGCTAACCCTTGTACGATAGAGGTAAGTGATAATCTAGCGCCGACCCCTGTATGTAATGCATCAACTAAATTATCTCTTGGAGCGGATGGGCAAGGTATTATATTCGCAAGATCATTTGATAGTGGTAGCTACGATAATTGTTGTTTAGAAGATTATCAAGTAAGAAGAATGGATCAAGAAGATAGTGATTTATCTAACTATGTGGAATTTTCTTGTTTAGATAGTGGAGCACCCATTATGGTTTTATTGAGTATTACGGACTGTAGTCTGAATAGTGCTATATGTATGGTAGAAGTAGTTGTAGATGATAAAAATGCACCGACACTTATTTGTCCAGAACCAGTAGCTGTAGATTGCAATATAGGAGTGGATGTTAGTCAAGTAAATGAAGCATTTCTTGGAACGCCTATTTTCGAAGATGCTTGTCATACAAATTTAACCTATTCTTTTTCCTTAAAGGAAGACAACAGAAATGAATGTGGGTTAGGCGCTATTGTTTTTGAGTGGGTAGTGGCAGATCCAAGTGGTAATGAAAGAACTTGTGAACAAGCTGTTTCAGTCAATGATGCGACTCCTTTCAAAATAGAATTTCCAGACAATATTCAATCGGATACCTGTTTGGGTGGAATAACACCTAGCGTCACAGGAGAACCAGTTATTTTAGGAGGTGATTGTGAAAAAATAGATATTCAATATATAGATTTTATAACGACTGGCGATGTCTATTGTTTGACTGTTGAAAGAACATGGATTATTGAAAATACTTGTTCGATTACACCCTCTGTAATGGAGCATATTCAATTAATAGAAATAGAAGATAAGCAAGCACCAATTATTGATTGTGGGGTAGGGGTAGCTGTTTGTATTGAAAATGATGCCTGCGATGTAGCTGTTGAAGTAGCGGGTATATCAGTAGTAGATTGTAGTGAACAAGTCACAGCTAGAGTTGAATGGGTATTCACACCTGCTGCGGATTGTACAAATGACCCAGTAAGTGGAGCAGTTGCTAATGGAGCGAATGGATTTACTTCTCCGAAGCTTGGGCCAGGTACTTTAGTGGTAAAGTTTTTTGTTAGTGATATTTGTGGTAATGAATCTATTTGTGATAGAGAATATATTATTAAAGATTGTACGGCCCCAACGGTCGCTTGTCGAAGTGGAGTGGTATTACCATTAGATGAAAGAGGAACAGCTGTTTTTTGGGCGAATGATTTTGATCTTAAAAGTGTAGATAACTGTCAAGATTGTGCAAATGGTCAATTATTCTTTTCCTTTTCAGAAAATATAGATGATGGTAGCCGATTATACACTTGTGATAATATTGGAGATCACCCATTGATAATTTATGTTTCAGATAGTTTTGGAAATCAAACATTTTGTGAAACGAATATTATTATTCAATCTCCTTTAAATGGTTGTGGTGGCGACGGCACAGGCGGCGACGGCACAGGTGGCGATG
>JALZWC010000870.1 GCA_023300255.1 Saprospiraceae bacterium
TTCTGAGAGACTATCGAGCGCAGCGCAGATAAGAAATAGGTAATCTGCGCTGCGCTCGATAGTTGTCCAGAATGAATTCTGGGTTACAAAACGCGATTCTTCCCCTGTTTTAATGGAAGCTTTGGACAAGTTTATCTAGTTGGTTGACATTGCCACAAAGACACAAAGACACAAAGACACAAAGACACAAAGACACAAAGACACAAAGCTAGTTATACTTGATGCTATTCGTATTTTAGAGGTAAGAAGTGTCAACTACTTTTGTGGTTTGGATAAACTTGCCAAATTTTGATAAGAAAACCCTTGTTTAATATATAACCTTCTATCTAATTCCAAGGGTATGATACAGTATTAAGGAGGAGAGGAATTCAATCCTAATAGATTCACTACCGTACATTTTTAGATTCTTTGTATAAAAGTCGTAAAAATATAGGTTCGTCGAGGTTTGTAACCATAGCTGTCAGGTTAAGAGATGGACTTCTTGATAGCAGAAACTTGGAAAGTGGCTGATTATCTGGGATTCAGGGAAAGATGACAGCCATTTTGAAAATTTTTGCCATCTACCCTACGCAACAAAAAAAGAAGGCTTGGCGGATAACCCGCCAAGCCTTCTATGATGATTCTAATAAGTATTAGAAAATTAATTAGGTCTATAATTTACCTTTCTTAATTAACATCTTCTCTAACTTAGAATCAGTATTCTTACCACCTGTACCACCTAATACTTTTTGGAAAGTGATTAATGCTTGCCATTCACCTGCAGCAGCGAAAGACGCTTGCTCTGGCCAAGTAGCAGGGCTATGCATTTTGAATTTAGAACCAGCGTTCTTTAAAATTTTCTCCAATTTATCAGTTGAACTAGTAGCTAATTGTGTCCAAGTGTGAATGCCTGCTTTATTTAGCAATTCATTGATCTTTGGACCGATACCTTCTACAACCTTTAGATTATTAGATACTAAACCATATGTTCCATCTGTATACACTTCATCTGACTCACCTGTTTTTGGACCAGTACCAGTAGACGAAGAAGTACTTTTTGATGTTCCTCCATCAGTTGCTGTCCAACTACCTCTTCCTGATGAAGCGGAACTAGAACCTGCTGCAACACTAGCTGAAGTTGTAGTTGATGTAGAAGAAGATGTGGTAGTAGTACTTGTACCATTAGCAGCACTTGCACTAGCTTTATTTTTCATTAAACAACTTCTACCTACCTCTCTGCCAGTTTCATCAGAAAGAATGTTCATAGAGTAGTTACCTTGAACTAATCTCGTATAAAAAGCTTCATCGTCTCGAAGTCTTAAAACACCAGATAACTCTTGATCTCTGCCTTGAGAAGTTTTGAAACCTTCACTACGCAATCTTACGCTACCATCTTCATGGTACATCGCAAAATAGTATTGGCCATTGTTATGCTTGAAAAGAGCGACATTGTTTTTCTTATCATTGACCGGCTTACCTTTATACTCCTTACAAGATAAATAGTCATCTTCTTTATCCTCCTCTTGTACAACCTTGTAGCTCGTTGAGCTAGTACTTGTAGAGCCAGTGCCCGTTGTACCAGTACTTCCAGCGGTGTAACCGCTAGTACTAGAAGTTACTTTAGTAGCAGTAGAAGAACCAGTTGACGCAGATGAGCTCGCTCCTTTATTAGAGACAGTTGTAGTCGAAGTTTTCGCTCCAGTAGATTTAGCAGCAACCGTAGACGAAGTACTTGCAGAACTAGCAGTGTTAGTTATTACACAGCTTCTACCCACTTCTCTACCAGTTTCATCATTAAGTACTTTCATAGAGTATCTACCCATTTCTAATAATGTATAGTATGCATTATTATCTTTGAGTCGAATAACACTAGCTAACTCTTGATCTCTATCCTTAGTCGATTTAAATCCTTCACTACGTAATCTTACACTACCATCAGCATTATAAAGAGCAAAATAGTATTGGCCATTATTATGCTTGAATAAGGCAATGTTATTGGCTCTATCTGTAATAGGTTTACCTTTATATTCGCTAGCAGATAGGTAATCATCCTCTTTGTCATCCATCACCATTTCTGTTCCATCACCAGATTCAATGGTGATACCACCTACACCTAATGCTCTATCTGTATATTTTCTACCAGATCTGATCATTCTTTCCTTACCCGTTCTGTAAGTTTTAAAGTTTGGTCTATCCGTGATACTACGACTAACCTCTGAACTTTTCTTAGATACTTGAACTTCTCTGATAACTTCAACAGGAATTTCCTTTATCACCTCTACTTCTCTAATTACTTCTACTTCCTTAATTACTTCTACAGGAACTTCCTTAACTACCTCTACTACCTTAATTACTTCCTTAACTACCTCTACTTCTTTAACCACTTCCACTTCTACTTCTCTAATTACTTCCACTTCCTTTACAACTTCTACAGGAACTTCTTTAACTACATCTCTAGTAACTTGTACTTCCTTCGTAACTTCAAAAGGAATCTGTGTAGTAACAGTAACAGGTTTAAGAATCTCTACTGTATTGACTAAAGTTACAGGCACTTCTTGAAGAACAGGTACAGTTTTAACTACTTCTACCTCTTCTCTCATTGGCTTAGGCACTTCTCTAAGCACTTCTACTTCTTGGAATTTAGTAACAGTATTAATTACTTCAACAGGTACTTCTTGAATTACTTCAATTTCTTTGATTACTTCTACCTCGTTTGTAACAACTACTGGTACTTCCTTAAGTACTTCAATTTCTTTAATCGTTTGCTCTATCTTATTAATTACTACAGGTACTTCCACTTTCAAGGTTACTTCCTTGATTGTTTCATTCGTATTGTTAGTAATGACAGGAACTTCCTTGATTACTTCTACTTCCTTAATCTTTTCAACATTATTGATTACAGGAACAGGAATTTCTTTAAACACTTCTACTTCCTTCACCTTTTCAAAAACTGTCTCAACAGGTACAGAAATCTCTTTGCTTACCTCCACAAGCTTCACTCTTTCTGTTGTTTGCATGATAGGAGTAGCAACTTCTTTAGTTACATGAACTATGTCTACTTTGTGGATAATTTTTTCTACCTCAACAGCTATTTCTTTAACTACCTCTACTTCTTGTAATTTAATTACTTCTACCATTACTTCAACAGGTACCTCTCTAATCACTTCCACCTCTTTGATCACTTGTACTTCCTTGATTACTTCAACAGGTACTTCTTTAGTAACGATTACCTCTTTAATTGTTTCGATTTCCTTGATTACCTCTACAGGTACTTCTTCTCTAACAATTACTTCTTTGATTACCTCAACCTCCTTAATTACTTCAACAGGTACTTCTCTAATTACTTCTACCTCTTTGATTACCTGTACTTCTTTGATTACTTCAACAGGTACTTCTTTGATTACTTCTACCTGCTTAATTACTTCTCGATCTCTATACACAGGAACAGCTACCTCTTTGATTACTGTTACTTCCTTTACATTCTCTATTGTATTTGTTACAACAACAGGTACCTCTTTAACTACAGATATTTCTTTAAATATCTCTATTTCATTAGTTAATTGAACAGGTACTTCTTTTACTACTTGTACTTCTTGTACAGAAGTAACTTCTCTAATCACTTCAACAGGTACTTCTCTAGTAACATTGATCTTTTGGAAAACATTTACTTCTTTAAGTACTTCTACAGGTACTTCTTTTAGAACTTGTACCTCTTGGAACGTTGCTCTATCTCTATATACCTCAACTGGTACTTCTCTTATAACTTCTACCTCTTTTATCACCTCCACCGTTTTGATCACCTCTACAGGAATCTCCGTGGTCACCTCTACAGTTTTTATCACTTCTCGTGACGGCATTAATCGGTCATCTAATAGCATCTTATAGACTTCCTCAGACTGTCGTTCATTTAATCCGACCACTTGTTGTAATCGGTTAATGAACTTTTTTTTACCTAACATCATTGTTGTGAAGATTTTAAATGTTTTAATAAAATAAGTTATATTTAATAGATTTTTATTAATACTTGGTAGTAATAAAATATTGTATTAGCAGGAGAAGAGTAGTAGTTTGTTTTTCTTCTTATGCTAAAAGCGTATTTTTTTTACGTAAAAACAGGAAAAGTAGTTGCTTTGTTAGGGTATAGAATGAGATAACTATATTAAACATATAAATAATATAGCATCTATATAGTACTTATGTATTCCTTTTCATTAAGGACGAAAGAATAAGGTCATAGTAACGAAGAAAGAATAAGATCCTCGTTCAGGGGAGATTATTTGTTCTTAGTTTTCTTTGTCTTTCAATTAGATAAGTTTGAAATAAGGATATTATTGATTTTGCACTAGTATCGTAGAATGCTCAGAAGTTATTCAAATGTTACCGTTATCTAGTAAAGTATTTTATCTAAATAGAGTGGTAAACATACAAAACAATTTACTTACATCAAATGCTGATTAAGAAGTTGTTAAAAAAAAACTAATAGAGACCTATTTTTAGGTGTTTTCTACTTCTAAACTAGTGTATTTTCAAATCACTTTGTATATGATAGAGATAAATATGTTTATGTAAGAATATTGTTATGATTAAAATAAGCATCTGAGAGACTTTATTGCTTATAATTAGGTGTTCAGACGGGCTCTTAGTAAAAGTGTCAAAATAAAATAGACCATTATGATTTTTTAAACATTGGTTGTCAACGTCTTACTACTTCATACTTGCTACTTTATACTTATTACTTCACTTATGTGATTTCTATTTGAAATAAAGCCTAATTTTTATTTAATTTTGAAAACTTAAATTTGATATTATTTATGAAGCTACTTAAAAATATTTCCTGTAACTTATTTTAAGTGCTTGATTTCTAGGAGGAAGCCTGTGTCTAGATCGTCAGATATAAAGGCGGTAGAATGTGGGGGGGGTGTAAAAAGTCGAATCATTTTTTGAAAACCAAAATATTATTTGGCGTCTTCGATAAATGAAGTTGATGATTGAGACTTAAAAGGTTAAAGTTTTGTTTTTAATTAAAAAATTAAATTTTATTCTAAAAAAAATAAAATTAATTTGCTTCTCTAAACAATTCTTTTTGAAAAAATTTTATTTCTCAACAAATACTTTTTACACAACCCCTTACGGTTCATAGCTAAGTGTAACACGACTCTCTGAGTTGTGCAAGCTTTTTATGAAAAACTAAATATTACCACTTTTTTATCTGACGCTCTATCGATGAGCTACCCGTCTAACATTGTTCCTTACAATTAAGAAGTTACGGAGCTATTGTATGGGCAATCCCTTGTGGTTGCCCTACCTAGCAGGGGCAACCACAAG
>JALZWC010000871.1 GCA_023300255.1 Saprospiraceae bacterium
AAACCGCACATAGCCTAGCTACGTAAGGATTTTTGAAGTATTCTTAGAAGGAAAAATTACAAGTATAATGGTCTAGGTTATTTATTTTCCTTCACTTAGATATTACACAAAGGCAAAGCCTTAAGGATAGGAGGCACAAGGCACAGCCATTGCGCCAGCGGCAACAAGAGTCAACATCGCTCACGACCTACATAAATCCGTAGCATCCGTGTGAACCTCGAAGAGGTTTCCGTGCCTGCCTAGGGATACGACAGGTTAAATTATGTCATACTAGATATCACACAATGGCAAAGCCATAATAGTAGCTTTAATTCTCATCTCTTAATTCCCCCGTTCCACTAATCATACTTGTAATTACTGGATTCCCTTTATACTTAACATCTCCTGTACCAGTCATTGTTACTATTAATTCCTCTTCTACAAATATTTCTGCATCTCCTGTACTTGTAGATGCTAAATCAACCACTTTTGTTATTAAGTCAAAAGCAGATAAATTACCTGTACCATCTAGCTGCGCATTCAACTGACTAGAAAGACCCTCTAAACTAATATCCCCAGTTCCGTCTATCAATAAATCTATTTGCGTAGCTGCTCCTCTAAAGACTATGTTTCCTGTACTCTGTATTTCTAAATTTAGTGCTTCAATATCTTGAAAATAATCCTCTACAATAATATCTCCTGTTGAGCTAGTCAATAAGCCAGAAAATGTAGGCAGCGTCAGTTCTATAGTTACTGATTCATAGCTTCCTGAAAAGTTCCGTAAATCTATGCTCCATTCTCCATTCTCCACTGTTTTGGTCACGGCCTCGAATATCTCTGGTTGTGCATTAATCTTTACAGATTGTTGAACTCCTTTTTTGATTAGTACTGTTGCAGGAAAGTCTAGATTAATGACTTCTATAGTTGGTAGGGATAGCGTAAAATTTTCTCTAGCTGTGGTCAACCTATCTGATTCATTTACACAAGAGGTCGAGAATAAAATAAGTCCAAATAATAATAAAGAAGCTGAAATTTTGATAATGGTTCCTTTGAAGATATTCATAATATTTATTTTGAATTGAGGCTATTTAATATTATAGTTCAGTACACTTGTATGATTCTTTTTCAAAGGTAAGTGCAATGAAATTCAAAAATGGAAAGATGTGGTTAGGAACAAGGAAAGTGGGGAGAATGGTAGGTTTTGGGGTAAAATGCAGCTAGTTTGGGGCGAAAAACAAGTCAAAATCAGTACTTCTTCTTTTTTTAAAACAAAGTGCCTTGCCGAGGGAAATCTCGTTCTATCAATCGAGCATCATTATTAGACACCTTCCCTACTCTTGGAGACACCTGATAGGCTTCCATTAATTCACTAGGATAAGGCGTTATGATAGACAACACCTCTTTTGTTGGAAGCTCGATATCTAACCAAATCTTTTCTTGTTCCTTCGTTAGAATAGCAGGCATTCTATTATGAATCGGTGCCATCAAATCATTTGGTGCTTGCGTTAGAATAGAAAAGGTATGTAGCTGCTTTCCTGAAGGAGCATGCCAAGTCTCCCAAATACCTGCCGCAGAAAAAATAGATTGATCTTTAACGACTATGTGATAAGGCGTCTTTTGTTTGCCAAGGGTTTTCCATTCATAGAATCCATCAAAAGGAATCAAACAACGGCGAGAATGAATGGCTTTAAATGCTGGTTTTTCTGCAATAGTTTCTATACGGGCATTGATTAAGCGACTAGCCATAGCGCTATCTTTCGCCCAGGAAGGAATTAATCCCCATTTGAATAACTGTAGCTGTTGTGGTTGGTCGTTAGTAATTACAGGGTGCCAATGGGTAGGCGCAATGTTATACGAAGGCAAGACTGCATCAAGGGCTTCCATATCAAATTCAAAGGTAGCTTGATAGCGTTTTTCTAATTCTTTTGGCGTTTTCGATAAAGTGGCTCTTCCACACATAGATTGGTATAATAAAGAAGTCAGAGGTCAGATCGCTGCGCTGTCAGGGGTCAGACTTATAACGTTGACTATACAACGAGTTCTATTTCGTGAGCCTGACTCCTGACTCCTGACTCCTGACTCCTGACTCCTAAAATAAACTTATTTCAGATTAACGGTCCCATAATAATCAATAACCTCTCCATCCACAAATAATATTTTGGCATCCCAAATATAAGTACCGAAAGCCACTTTTTGACCATTAAAAGTACCATCCCATCCTAAAGATGGATCATTAGCAAGAAAATTATTTTGGTTAAATATCATTTCTCCCCATCTAGAATAAACACCTAACTTTAAAACAGATGCCACTTCTAAACCTCCAAAAACGGTAAAGCGGTCATTATGCCCATCTCCGTTAGGGCTAAATACATTTGGCACATATACATCTCGTCTTTTATCAATATTCACCGTAATTTCTTCACTCGTTACACAACCATCAAATGAAGTAGCAATAATTGTATAAGTGGTTGTTTCATTAGGCGTTGCCGTAGGAGTCAAACAGTCATAACAGGAAAGTCCATCTTCTGTAGACCATTGTACTATATCCAAGTCAACATTCGATTGAACATTTATCTTAATAGGCGTTGCTAATTCTGAAAACTCGTTCCTGTTAAACACTAATTCTGGAATATCAGGCCCTGGTAATTCCGTTGGAAACTCTTGTCTACAGCCATTCGCATCCATAGCGATTAAGGTGTAATTACCTGGGGCTAAATTTTTAAATTGTCCTCTTACACTATTTCCTATTCCTTGTATACTATATTCATATGGCTCTACCCCTCCATCTCCAAACACCACTTCAATTAAGCCTGTTGGAAGACTATCGCAACTAGGTTTCATCGAGTCTATTTCTATATATAGAGCGTCAGGTTCCGTTAATTCAAATAATACTTGATGATCACAATTCCTTGTATCTGTAATGGTCACGGCAATTGAGTCCGCTTCTAAATCGGTCACTTTTTGACTGGTCGCTCCGTTAGACCATTGATAGGTATAGGGAGGAAAACCACCCTCTGGAAAAATTTCCACCGTACCATCATCTCCACCTGCACAGCTGATATGATAACCATTATTATCTGATTCATCTGCTGTATGACTCCAAAAGTCGGGCGCTTTAATAGGTACAGTAAAAACTTCACTAACATTTCTAAAATCCGTGATGGTAATCATATAGTCTCCAGCAGGAAGTCCTTCTGCCTCTATCGGAACTAATAAACTATCTAATGTTCCTTCACGCAAACTATCCAAATACTTCCATTTATAAGTAAATGGATAATTTCCATGTGACATAGAAAAAGAGAATCTACCGTTTTTATCATCACTACACATTAGAGAATCAGAAACAATATCAGCTTCCAGTCTACAATCAAGTACCGTCAAAGTTAATCGATAGGAACCATTACAAAAAGCATTCTCATCTGAGTCTTCTATTATAAAACTGTCAACTGATTCTTTAAATACAAGCCCTCCTAAAAAAAAACATTCGCCAAGACATATTGTCCTTGCAGTATCAATCATTTCTGTTAATTCAATAGTATAATTCAACAAACTGTCACAACCTTGTAAAGTCCGAAATTTAAGAGTGCCAGACCCATCAAATTTTTCTTCTCCGTCTAGCATAATAGATTGTCCTTCACATAAACGAAAAACGGTATCTCTGGTAGTACTTTTACCCACTTCCAAATTAACAATGACCGTACTATCACAACCATAATAAGAAGTATAAACAACCTCATGAGGTCCTGCCTCCGTTAGTTCTTGACCATCATCTGTAAGAAAAGGCTCATCACAAACTGTTGCCTCTATAGAAGACATATAATCTTTATAAAAAATAATATGGCTATAAACGATACTATCGCAATCTTCAAGCGATTTATACACCAAGAACTCCTTTTCTTCTGTTTTATTAGACTCGGGATCATTAAATACATTGATCGGACCAGCAGGCGTTTCTTTAACATGCATTTGTTCTGGACACAATACGACTATCTCTCGATAAAAAGTATCAATCTTTCTAAAAACTGTTAAATTATAAGTCGTAATAAGACTATCACAACCATTGACAAAACGAACAGTATCCCTAAAAGAACCAGACGTAGTTTGCCCTAAAAAAGATTCTCCAAAACAGATTTCCTTACTGTCCGATTCTAGAATAGGTGCCAAAACAATCACATTGATCATTCCTAAACTATCATTCCCGTTCACATCTCTAAAGGTATACGGTCTAGGGCCATCTGTATTGACGAAAATACCATCAAGCATTATTGGAGGATCTCCTTGACAAATAACGGTATCCCCCATCATAAGGGAGGTCTCGAAGAAGTCCAATATAGGAGTTGAGGAAGGCCTGTCCATATCCTCTTCGGATATAGTGGCAAGGGGGGAAGCGCTTGATGCTTCTATGTGGCTATGTTCAACTGCTGAGTAGTAACAACTAATCAGCAAAAAAAGTAGTAAATGGTTAAAGTTCAGATTCATATCACTAAAGTAACGTCTGCTCCAATTTTGCGACAATTATGAATTGTGTAAGTTCTCTTTATACTGCAATCTTGACAAATAAATAAGTAAGGAATGTGTATGAAATAACTTCGTAATTTATGCTGCTTCTTTTGCTCTTATTTTTCACTTTAATTCAGTCAAAGTATCAACAATTATCC
>JALZWC010000872.1 GCA_023300255.1 Saprospiraceae bacterium
GATCTTCTTTCCAATATCTTCCTTAGTAATACCCAATTCTTTTTCTACCGCTAATTCAATAGGCAATCCATGTGTATCCCATCCACCTTTTCGTTCTACTCGCTTTCCTTTCATCGTCTGGTATCGACATACGTAGTCCTTGATTGTTCGTGCCATTACGTGGTGAATACCAGGCTTCCCATTCGCAGAAGGAGGCCCTTCGTAAAATACAAATGGTTTATCAACAGAACGTTGTTCTATACTTTTCTTCATGATATCCTCCGCTTCCCAAAAAGCTAGAATTTCTTGATCGATCGCCGGAAGATTTAAGGATTTTAATTCTTTATACATAGTTCTTTTTTTAGAAGTCAGAGGTCAGATCATTTCATTGTCAGAAGTCAGACTTATGATGTGGGTCTAACTGCTGTATGATGTAGATACAGGGACGTCCCTGTAAAAAATGTACATCAAACAGCAGTTACACACCTACGTAATGTTGACTGTGCTAGCTTTTGATAACCTGTCGACTAAAGGAAGTCGTGCCACAAGCGTCTAAACAAAAAAGCTCTGACAGATTGTATCTGTCAGAGCTTTTAATTTTCTAAATAGAAATAGCCTACAGATTGCAGTCGCAATTGCGTATAATAATGCTACTAATTATAATAGAAAATTGATTCATTAGAAATAGAGAAATAGTTTATTTGTTTGGATTTCTAGTGCGCAAAGGTACTTTTATTATAGAAATCATGCAAGTCTTTGGTATTAGCCAACTTATTACTAGCTCCGTTTGAATTACTAAAAATGAATAAAAAGAGATATTTTGGGAGAAATTTATAGTTGATCTTATCTAATTTTTGAAGTATGAATCTTTTTAAGGCACTTTTTCTACTAATTACCCTAAGCCTAAGTACCGCTCTTTGTGGTCAAAAGCAGGAATTTACCCATCAAGATACCTTAAGAGGTAGTATTACACCAGAACGGGTGTGGTGGGATTTAACTTACTACCATCTGGATATTAAAGTAAATCCAAAAAATCAAACAATTAGTGGCGCAAATACAGTCCAGTACAAAGTATTGGAACCCGCTTCTACGATGCAAATTGACTTACAAGAGCCAATGCTTATTACAAAAGTAGAACAAGATGGAAAAGAATTAGACTTCCGTAGGGAAGGAAACGTATTCTATATTGCTTTAGCAGTAGAACAAACAGTAGGCACGATCAAAGAAGTAACCATTCACTATGAAGGGCAACCTGTTGTGAGCAAGCAACCTCCATGGGACGGAGGCTTGACTTGGAGCAAAGATCCTAATGATAATGACTTTATCGCTACTGCTTGCCAAGGAGATGGCGCTAGTATGTGGTGGCCTTGTAAAGATCATATGTATGACGAGCCTGATAGTATGTTGATAAGTGTGAATGTACCACAAGATTTGACAGATATTTCTAATGGTCGCCTCCGAGGAGTCACAGCATTTGAAGCAGATAGTACGCATACCTTTCATTGGTTTGTCAGTAGCCCTATTAGTAACTATGTTGTTAATATCAATATTGGGGACTATGTCCATTTTGGAGAAAAGTATGCTGGCGAAAATGGGCAGCTAGATTGTGATTACTATGTTTTAAGAGATAATATAGAGAAAGCTAAAGTTCACTTCAAAGAAGTGCCGATGATGCTAGAAGCTTTTGAGCATTGGTTTGGACCTTATCCTTTTTATGAAGATGGATATAAATTGGTAGAAGTACCGTATTTAGGAATGGAACACCAAAGTTCTGTCACTTATGGTAATGGCTATCAACAAGGTTATTTAGGTATGGATTTAAGTGATACTGGTTGGGGCTTAAAATTTGATTATTTAATTATTCATGAAAGCGGACATGAGTGGTTTGCAAACAATATCACCTACAAAGATATTGCAGATATGTGGGTGCATGAAGGCTTTACCACTTATTCTGAAAATTTATTTTTGGACTACCATTATGGCAAAGCAGCATCCGCTGATTATGTGATTGGACTTAGAAAAAATATCAGAAATGATCGCCCACTTATTGGCACCTATAATGTAAACCATGAGGGCTCTGGTGACATGTATTATAAGGGCGCAAATATTTTACATACGCTCCGTCAGTTAATTGAGAATGATGAAAAGTGGCGATTGATTTTACGAGGATTAAATAAAGAATTTTACCACCAAACCGTTACTACTCAGCAAATTGAAAACTACATTAGTAACAAAAGTGGTATTGATCTAAAAGCGTTTTTTGATCAATATTTACGAACGACAGATATTCCTGAACTAGATTTCCATACCAAGAAAAATAAATTATGTTATCGTTGGACGAATGTAGTGGAAGGATTTGATATGCCAGTGAAGGTCTTAGTAGATGGACAAGAAGTCTGGATACAGCCTTCTACAGAATGGGGAAAAAAGAGATTAAAACAACGCATCCAAGAAGTGGAAATTGATCGAAATTTTTACGTGGAGTGAGTTTAGGGTCAGGAAATCCTTCCAATCGGACGACGCTATTCATCCGATTGGAAGGATTTACTCATCGGATGACTAGCGTCGTCCGGTGAGACAATCTAATGCTATTTATATTCGATACCGATTACTATCCAATTTCAACACCAAAGCAATCATTATTGTAAACATCAATAACGAAGAACCTCCTCTACTAACAAAAGGTAAAGGGATACCAATAATGGGCACTAATCCCATCGTCATTCCTATATTGATAAAAAAGTGAATGAAGATAATACCAGCAATCCCGTAACAATAGTAACTAGAAAAACGGGACCGTTGCCGTTCACCGATAACCGTCAATCTATATAAAAGCATCAGAAATAAAAGCATAATAGACATACTCCCTAAAAAACCTTGTTCCTCTCCTATTGTACAAAAAATAAAATCAGTAGAATTTTCTGGAACATAATCCAGCTTAGTCATTACTCCTTTTAGAAATCCTTTTCCTTCTATTCCTCCAGATCCAATAGCATATTTAGATTGTAATACATTATATAAAGATCCTCTTGGATCACATTTACTTGGATTAAGCCAAACATTTATTCTCTCTTGTTGGTGAGATTTTAATACGTTATTAAAAGCATAATTAGCAGAATATGCCAAGCCCACACCTGCTACTAAAAAACCATAAAAAACAGTCACTAGTCGTTGTTTTCGATCAGCCCATAACAAATAAGCAATCGTCGTCAAAACCGCAAGACTGCCAACTAAAGACTCCAACATGTATCCTTGATTGCTTAAATAAATAGCAATAACCGCTACTACTAAACTACCTAAAAAAGGATAAAAAGGCTTTTTTAAATTAAAGGTAAAAACCACTATAGACAACAATAACATTCCCAGCAAAATATGTAAAATAGGAAACATCAAAGCTAAAATTAAAATCGCAACAACAAAACCGCCAACCAAATAGTAAGTAGAAGACATACCTGCTCGATAGAGCATAATCAAAAAAGAAGCGAATACTAATGCCGATCCTGCATCTGGCTGAAGCATAATTAATGCTATTGGTAGTGCCATAATTCCGATAGCAATAAATTGGTGTTTGCGCTCTTTTAAGCTTGTCCCATAAGAACTTAAATAACTACTTAATGCTAAGCAGGTGGCGAACTTTGCAAACTCGGAAGGCTGAAAAGCAAAACCCATTACATTAAACCAAGATCTCGCTCCATTGATTTTAGTACCGACAAATACGACTCCCAATAAGAGTAACATTGCCAATATGTATATGATCACCGAAAAGGTTTGCCAAAACTTCCAGTCTATCACAAATATTAAAAGCATCACCACTAAAGAAATGCCAATCCAAAGCGTTTGCTTACCAGCCTGTCTAGACAAAAAGGAGCCAATTCCACCAGTATATCCATCTCCATACCCTACCGTATAAATCATCAACCACCCCACTACTACTAAGCAGATGTAAAGGGAAAAGGTTATCCAATCTAAATTTCTATCACTACCTGAAACGCTCATTTATGGTGCTTGACTTTTTTGTTGGTTAGTATTTAAAAACCATATAGATTTTAGAATAGAGAAGCGAGAGTAGAGAATAGAGATTGATTTCGTTTAAAAAGCAACCAAATTTCGTCTGTTTTTAAACGAAATACATCTCTACTCTCTACTCTCTACTCTAAATTAAAAACTACTTCAGTAACTCTTCTGGCTTAAAACGATCCTTTGCCAAATAAGCTTCTCCATAATATTGCTTAAGCTGGTTCAAAGCATAGGTAGCCTCTAGCTTATTCGCATATGCTCCTGCTCTTAATCGATACCAAGGGCTAGCATGTACCCAATCTACTGGGATAGCAGGATACCGACTTTTAAACAAACCTCTAGCATTTTCTAATTTATTTCTATCTGTAGTAGAATATATTTGAATTCGCCAGCCTTCTACTGTCTCGGTCAGCCTATTTAACTCTACATGTCGATTCATTAATTGCGTAACCATCGGATCCTCAATGACGTTAATATCTTGCGCCCAAACGCTAATATTAAAAAAACATAGTCCGATTATTAAGAGATATTTCATGATTATTTTTTTCTCAAAAATGATTTATGAATCTGTTCGACTTCTTGAAGTTGTTTAGTTATTCAGCACCCGTTGAGAACCCTCCCTTCATAATATGAGAAAGGGCTTCTACCCAGAGTTAGAAAGGACTAGCCTCGTCGGAGTTTTAGTATATATAACGTGAATTTTGGATAAAGAACATTGACATTCAGTTGTTTAGCTCCAGAGGAGCGAC
>JALZWC010000873.1 GCA_023300255.1 Saprospiraceae bacterium
CCTGCTAATTCCAGTACCATTGTATTAGACAAAAATCATGGCTTACTTATTAAAGAGAAAAACATACACCAAACAACCGATATCTTTAAAGTTATCATTAGCACAGAACCTTTTGATGATCATAAATTCCAACTCAATAAGATAGAATTAGGCGCTACGAAATCTATTGCAAAACGTCCAGACTCTTTGCCCCAAGAGAATTGGTGTACGCAGACTATTACGGTCAATACGATTCGTAAACAAAGTACGATTGGTGATAAAACAATAACTTTTCAAGGAGACGGTATCACCATTACTGCTCCTTCAGACTTTCAAGCAGATATTGCTTTTACGGCTTTAAATACTCCAACTGTCAGTAGAAGTTTACAGCCCTCCTTAGGACTGCATAATATTAGAAAAGGGGCAGCTTTTGAATTACTCAATCTATCAAAAAACAATACAAGAAGAAGGCATTATCAAGATAAGTCAATCATTGAGCTAAGTGGTATTAAAAACAAAGCGGCCCTAAAAAAACAGCCTTTAGAATTGACCATTCATCAAAGATTGGGAGATAATGAAAATATTATACCCGTTACCTTCAAGGATGGCTTTTTAATTCCTTTTGGAGAAACAACTAAAACGAAAGACGGGAAAGCGCAGATCAGAATTGATGAATTCCCTGATGCCGATGCGGCACCTTCTAGTACTGGTAAAAGAAGTCTAGGAAAAGCTTTATGGTTTGGTTTATTAAAATTGACTGGCTTCCGAGAAAAGGCCTTCAAACTAAGAAAAGTAGCTTATTCCCCTGAAGGAAAAGTACTTAGAAATGAAATCAATTTATTACCTAGTATAAACCAAGCAAAAAAAATACTGGTAGTCATTCATGGCATTATAGGAGATACCAAGCCTATGCTAGCCAATTTAAATTTTCTATTAGAAAAAAGATATGATCTGATATTAAGTTATGACTATGAAAATCTGAATGAACCTATAGAAAAGATTGCCCTCGAACTAAATAAGCGATTGGAGAAATATGGTATCGGAAAAGATGATGGAAAGACCGTAGATATATTAGCCCATTCTATGGGTGGCTTAGTGTCTAGATATATGATAGAACAGATCCAAAAAGGAGATAATACCATCGATCAATTATTTATGTTTGGTACACCTAATGGGGGGTCTGTTTTTGGTGATGTGCCTGGATATAGAGATGTTGTCAATAAACTACTTACAGTTGCATTAAACTATGGCAAAGCTTGGCTCGGTCCTATAGGCACATTTTTAAATGTTGTCAATAAAACACTAGCAGCGTCAAAATTTTTGACTGTTACCTTAGCGCAAATGAGTCCAACCAGCCCGTTTATAGAAAATCTATATAAAAATGGAATCAAAGGGCATACGAAATATACTATTGTTGCAGGGGACACGACTGCTTATAGCAATAAACAGGATAAACGTTATAGTCAATTTATGGAAGCTTTTGTGCTTAAAATTGGTAATGTAGCCAATAGTAATGTACCGAACGACATTGCCGCCTTAGTAGAGCAAATTAAAGCCATACCTCCTGTAATAGCTCCTGATACGCACGATATTTGTTGTCATCATTTAAATTATTTTGAAGAAGGGGAAGGCTTAGAAACATTGAAACAGATTGTTTTTGAGTAGACCGCTGCGCTGTCAGATCGCTGCGCTGTCAGAGCAGAGATCGCCTGCGGCTGTCAGACTTATGATGTTGACCAGGAAGCGTGCTATATGGAGATCGCTACGCTGTCAACGTCATAAGTCTGACACCTGACAGTCCACCGTAGGTGACGGTCTGACATCTGACTTCTAAAAAAAAATAATTGTGTTTCCTAAGTGTTTTTAGTATTTTTGTAGATTCAATCCATGTAGCTTTTAATAGAGCAAGGACAGTGATAAGATTCGCTTATTCCAGCGAATATTCGCTATAAAAAGTAAAATAAAATCATCCATATGTCAAGAAAAATATCATTAAGAGACGCCCTGAGAGAGGCCATGACGGAAGAAATGCGTAGAGATGAAAACGTCTTCCTTATGGGAGAAGAGGTAGCAGAATATAATGGCGCTTATAAGGTAAGTAAAGGCATGCTAGCTGAATTCGGAGAAAAGAGGGTTATTGACACTCCAATTGCAGAGTTAGGTTTTGCGGGGATCGGTGTAGGAGCAGCCATGAATGGGCTTCGACCTATTATAGAATTTATGACTTGGAACTTTGCCGTATTGGCATTTGACCAAATCGTTAATAATGCGGCTAAAACGCTTTCACAATCTGGTGGTCAATATAACTGTCCTATTGTCTTTAGAGGCCCATCTGGTGCTGCTGGTCAATTAGCGCAGCAACATTCTCAAACTTTCGAAGCTTGGATAGCAAATTGTCCAGGTCTAAAAGTGATTTCTTCGATAGATCCTAGAGATGCAAAAGGTTTATTAAAGGCTGCAATAAGAGATAATGATCCAGTTTGTATTATGGAATCGGAGATGATGTACTCCTTAAATTTGGATACCACAACTCCAGGAAAAAGAACCTATTCTTTCGGTAAGAAAACTTGGGAAACAGAAGGACTACCCATGACCTCTGCCGATGAGGAATTATTACTCCCTATAGGCAAAGCAGCTATAAGAAGAACTGGTACAGATATCACGTTAGTTTCTTATAATAAAATGATACTGGAAGCAATAGAAGCAGCTGATGAATTAGCTAAAGAAGGAATTTCCGCTGAAGTAATAGACTTAAGAACGATTCGACCAATGGATCATGAAACAATCGTAAACTCTGTTAAAAAGACTAATAGATGCATTGTTATTGATGAGTCTTGGCCATTTGCAGGCGTTTCTTCTGAAGTAGCTTATAATATTCAAAAGTTTGCCTTCGATCATTTAGATGCACCTGTTATTCGAGTGAATGCAGCAGATACGTCTTTACCTTATGCGCCTACCTTGGTAGAGGCATATATGCCAGACGCTAAGAAAATCGTTAAAGCTGCTAAAGAGGTACTTTATATGAATGCTTAATAGCTCTTAGTAGCTCAAATAAAAACTAGATATAAGTTAGTTTCTAATATAATGGCAGGGTTTCTAATAAAGAAGCTCTGCCATTATTTTTTTTATCCTTTAACGAATCTAGTGCCTAATCATCTTTTAGTAAATCAAAAAGCATGGACATAAAATACGCCTACACCATTTTATATGTAGCGAATGTAGAAAAAACAATGCATTTCTATAAAGATGCCTTTGGCTTTGAGCAAAAATTTCTGACACCAGAAAAAGATTATGGCGAAATGATTACGGGCGAAACCACCTTAGCCTTTGCTTCCATTGAATTGGGGGAAGCTAACTTTAAAGCTGGTTTTAGAAAAAGTAATATTAAGAACAAACCCTTTGGAATAGAACTAGCATTCGCTTCTGAAGATGCAGAAGGCGTAATGCAACAAGCTATAAAAGCGGGAGCGGTAGAGTTGGAAAAAATAAAAACTAAACCTTGGGGCCAAAAAGTGGGTTATGTTAAAGACATAAATGGATTTTTAATAGAAATATGTACCCCAATAAAAGGGTGATCTTTTAATACTTTCGAACATGCCCCTTTACACATTTAAAGAATATCTACAACAATTCCCCCATTTTACTCCATCTGCTTGGGAAACAGCCTTGCCTTATTTAAAAGAACGATCTATAAGAAAAGGAGATTTTTTCTTAGAAGAAGGTAAAACTTGCCGTCAAATAGCCTTTATTCAAAAAGGACTTTTTCGCACCTACTATCTAAGAGATGGAGCCGAAATAACGACTTGTTTTTGTAAGGAAAATACAATTACTTGTTCCTATAAAAGTTTGATTACGCAACAAGTGAGTGACTTATCTATTCAAGCAATAGAAGACTGTGAATTAATCGTTTTCCAATACGAAGATTTACAAAAGCTATACGAAAAAGATCTTTTTTGGCAGCAAGTCGGCAGATTAGCTGCAGAAAGTGAATTCATGGTCATGGAACATTACACGCGTTTTATTAATGACCTTCCTGCAAAAGATCGTTACCTGCAAATTTTAAAAAACGACTCAGAATTATTACAAAGAGTCCCACTCCTTTATTTAGCCAGCTATCTACAAATCAAACCTGAGACTTTAAGTCGAATTAGAAAAAAAGTCGCCAACTAGATAAACCTCTTATCCTAAAATCCTCTACCGTACACTTTTTATTATTGAACTATTTTGTATGAGCAATCCCTTGTGGTTGCCCTATTTAGGCGGCAAGTTTGGGCAACCACAAGGGATTGCCCATACAAGAATCCTAGATGTCATAAAAGTGTACGGTAGAGAATCTAAAAAAGAAAAAATGGAGTATGTAGTACTAAATAAGAGGCGAAATATATTTTATCTTGTAGTATTTTTTACAGGTTTAATACTCACAATTTGGGAAATATCAATTTTCAGAAAGACTGTTGTTCCGATCAATTTACTCTTGTTATTAGTTATCGGAATTGGAAGTCTTGCAACATTCTTCGATTGCAAAAATTACAAAAACACATACGACCTCGAAGGTTGGAAACTATATTTTTTCGCATTTATGCAAAACACTTTAAGTTGGGGACTTATCGTTTGCTCAATATTAATATTATCAAACTATTATTTTTCAACAAGCGAAATTACTGAAAGAAGTTGCAAAATAATTGAAAGGTCTTCAATGCCGGGTAGTAAAGGAAATAGAAATAAAAGAAAACCATTAGTTCTAATTGACTATGAAGGAGAAATGAAAGAACTCGTATTTTCTCATCGACATTATGAAGAATTAAATGATTACAAATATGTCAATATCAACACAAAAAAAGGATTTGTACTATGGGATATTATAGTTCACCAAGAATTAAAAAAATAAGAAATGAAAGTCAAACCGCCAACAACACATCTATTTTACCACTCCCAATGCGATCAGGCGAAAAAATGCAAATAGCTATAAAACCAAAAGCGGCTTAACAAATTCAATTGCTAAGCCGCTTTTGCTACTTACTACCTATTACTTTTTACCTATTACTTTTTACCTATTACCTACTTACTCCACCAATCCTCGACCTTCCTTCTTAATCTTTCCTTCTTTATCTAACTTCTTAAAGAGTCGATCTAAAATACCGTTGACAAAATCTTTACTTTTCTCTGTACTATATAGCTTTGCTATCTCAACATATTCATTTAAAGTAACCTTAGTAGGAATCGTTGGGAAACTCATTAACTCACTCAAGGCCATTTTTAGAATAATCATGTCGATAACTGCTACTCGATCTGCATCCCAATTATTCAAGGCAGGCTCTATATTCGCTAATAAATCGTCATTATTATTGACAACATCTGAAAGTAAAGTCTCCCCAAATTCTTTAATTGTTTCGTAATTAGGCCGCATGGAATCTATATATTCTCCATCAAAAGGCATTGCTTTAATCGACTTTTTCATCGCACCAATAACCAGAGACTTATCATCCCACCAATTGAGAAAATAATCGTCCATTAACTCATTATAGGTTTCTCCTGTAACAGAGTACTTAAACAAGAAAAGTAATATCTGTCGATGATCCTCTTCCGTACAATTAGGATTATCTAAATACAATTTATATTCTGGCGTCTTTAACAAATCCGCATACAAGAGTCTAGCATTATCATCATTCAGATATACTCTACTCTTGGTAGAAATAATGAGACTCTTCAATACTTCGTTATCGAGTGTCGCTTGAATTAACTCGTTATTATATAGTTTTGAAGTAAATTTTTTATCTTCGTCAGACGGTAGGTGCTTGGCTTTCCGATTCGTATCATCTTTAACTGCATATTTAGTAATCTCTCTAAACTGCAAGAGATTAAAAATATAAAGCGCAAAAGATTGCTCAACATGTTTGTGATATGAGTTAATAGCAGATTGAGGGGTAATGCCCTTATCTCGATTGGCAGCATATAATGTCTGCAATACTTTAATGCGAATATTCCTTCTACTTAGCATAGGTTCCTACTTCAAGGCGTTGATTGGGTAGATAAGATTAGAAAAAGTTTCATTTCCTTTTCTCTTTTGCAAATAAAACTCTTTTTATGGTACTCTACCACTATCTTACAAGTTTTTTAATTAAAAGCGAAGACAAAAAGAGAGAACGGCCTTAGATTTTGTTTAAATCCAGCTATATTTCATCATTTTTCATAGGAAATATCGTGCTGATTTAAGTTCTCTGTTCATTCAAATTAATCTATAAGTAACAACTATTGGAAAAGATCACTTACCCATTATTATGTTATAAACTGACGGAAGAAGCCACACTAGGTATCTTAGTGGGAACTACCTATCAGTTAGTTGCTCCAGATGTTGCTAAACTCAAACAGGCATTCACCAAGCAATTACAACAGCAATATAAAAAGCATAATGATTATCCTTACATCAACATTCGATCTCCAAAGTTAAAAATTTTGGATATTTCCATCCGACCTACTTATCGGACGGCCAATAGCTCTTTTCCACTTACTAGTTCCTTAGAAATTCCTACGCCTTGTATATACGGACCTTCAGATGGGGGAGAATTTGAATGTCATTTACCTTTACTAGACCAACGTTTTGTTTATTATGAATCAAAACAATTCAAAACCTTAGCCACTTATATTGCTACCTTATTATTAAACAGAGAAACTCCTGAGAAATTACATCGCTATCTAGTTTACCAAACTCCTATACTTGAAACCGTTGAACTAAAAGTCAATGTCAATCGCTCTAAGAGTTTCAATTGGGAATATAATCAGACCAATAATTTAAAAGTATTACCTAGCTTAGCCGAAGAGTTTCCTTATAATAAATCTATTTTAAAAAAACTAAGTGCTACCCCTGATGTAGCTTGGGAACTAGAAAAAGAAGTTGACTTAATTGTACAAAAAATAGTGCAACAATCTGCCAATATATTAGTGGTTGGGAAAAGAGGTGTTGGAAAAAGTACAGTACTTAAACAGGCATTTAAAAAAATTGCTGCGCAGGTTAGAAAAAAACAATTAAATTATACCTTTTGGAATTTAATGGCCCAAAGATTAACGGCAAGCACTAAATACCTTGGAGAATGGCAGGAGAAGTGTGAGTTATTAGTAGAAGAGCTAAAATTAGTAAATGGTATTCTCTGGGTACAAGATATTATCCAACTGATTCAAACAGGTGGTCAAGGCGCAGAAGATAGTGTAGCCGCCTTCCTCTTACCTTTCCTCCAGCAAGGTCAGCTACAAATTATAGGGGAATTAAGTATAGCAGAGTTAGATAGCTTGCGCCGTTTATTACCTGGATTTACAGATCTATTCCAGATTGTAACTATAGCAGAATTATCAGAGGAAAGAACGCAAATAGTCTTACAGAAATTTTCAGAATTTAGTGCCAGAAACTTAAAGACAAGTATAGACCAAGATGCCTTACAACTGAGCTATCGTTTGTTAGCAAGATACTATCCTTATGAAAGTTTTCCGGGTAAAGCCATTAATTTCTTGGGAACTTGTATCACTGCTGCCAAAGCCAAAGAGTTAACGAATATTGATAAAGAACACTTACTAGAAATTTTTATTAATCAAACTGGGTTACCAGCCTTATTCTTAAAAGATGATATTTTACTAAATCAATTAGATTTACAGCAACATTTTTCTAATAATATTATTGGCCAACCCAATGTCATTCAAGTTTTGACTAATGTAGTGAAAATTTTCAAAGCTGGATTAAACAATCCCTATAAGCCCATTCAAACTTTACTCTTTACGGGTCCTACTGGTGTAGGAAAAACAGCCAGTGCAAAAGCCTTGGCAGAATATTTTTTTGGTAAAGGACAAAAGAAATTTCCACTTATAAGAATTGATATGAGTGAATTTCAACACCCTGGGATGATTTACAGATTTATTGGATCTAATAGAGAAGTAGGAAAATTGGTACAAGCGGTCAGAGAAAAACCTTTTTCCGTTTTATTATTAGATGAAGCAGAAAAAGCAGACCCTTCTATTTTTGATGCGCTATTATCTATTTTAGATGAAGGAATGCTCACCGATGCATATGGACGAGTGACTAGTTTTAGAAATACAATCATTATTTTAACAACCAATATAGGTGCTAATAATCGTGCCTCTATAGGTTTCAATAGTACCGAATCAGAAGATCAAAAATATTTATCTGAATTAGGTAAATTCTTTCGGCCAGAATTCATTAATCGTTTAGATAATATTCTAGTATTTAACCCGCTTGATAAAGAGGCAATTAATGCGATCTGCTCAAAAGAATTAAAAGAATTAAACCAACGAGAAGGATTTATAAAAAGAGGAATACAATTAGAATATGATTCAAGTCTTATAGCTTTTCTAGGAGAGGTTGGGTTTGATAAGAGGTATGGAGCTAGACCTTTACAACGTGCTATTAATACCCAAGTAATTAACCCTATGGCTAATTGGCTTTTAGAGCACCCTCGTATCAAGAATACCACCCTTAAGCTATCTTACGAGCAAAGACTAATTGTTATTCCGCTATAAGATTTGGTAATTTTCAAAAACTTCCCAAGTCTCTTTTCATCAATGAATCAGTTATTCTCTAAACCTTACAAAAAAAGAAAGAGCCATTCTAACGCGTAGAAAAGCTCTTTCATAATATTTGATGACCTAATAATTATCTTGATTGAATAATTCTCATTTTAACGGTGTTGTTTAACAAAACGATCTAAAGTCAGAGATTCCTCTCCGTTACGAAATTCAATAGAAAAAATACCACTTGGTAAATTCTTCACATCCATATCCACTTTGTTCCATCCACGATGAACTTGTACCGTACGTCTACTTACTTCTTTGCCATTCATATCAAGAATAACAAAATCACCCGTAGTATTTGCTTGTTCCCAAACTAGATCAATGAAGACCTCATTTACTGCAGGATTCGGATAAACTTTAGGATCTGTATTAATCGCTGATTTCGTAGTGTTCTGTAAATTTAATGCTGATTGACAAGGAATCGCTTGCTTAGTAAAATTACCTTTGTAAGCTTCTCCTTTAGCACCAAACACAGTGATAGAATTTCCAACATTCGCTCTCTTTGAATTTGGAGATTTAAATGGATCGTTATTGGACATTAGCTCCACACTCCCCTGGCAGCTATCTGCATTCTTAAAAGTAAATAATGGCACTGCCACTCCTTTCTTATAATTTAATTTTTTGGTTCCCATAGAGGCTAAGCCAAAAGAAAGATAATCATATTCAGGAGCTTCAGCTGGTGAAGTACTTTTAGAATTATACTCCCAACTTACATCAGATTGCAAACTCTCTAAATCTTTTACTTCAAAAGAATTAGTAGGTACTTTGATAGTAACCTGAGCTGTGCTTGTGATATTCATTGGAGCACCCCAATCTTCGTCAGGAATTAGAGACACTTGAAAAGTTTCTCCGTCGTTCATCTTCTCTATTTTAAATTGCACTTGTCCATATACCCCAATAGAAGATAATACCAATAATAAAAAGGTAGTTAAATAATAATACATAGGTGATTTATTAAATTGTGTGTTGTTCGATTACAAATTAGATAAGTGCAAAACACGGTCAAGAGACTGTACAGTCAATTAGGTCGCTTGAGGCGATCAGATTGATAGTTGTCAGCATATAAAATCTAATTGCCATAGGGAGCAATAGAATCTATTAACTAACAACAGACTCAAAAACGTCTTACGCTTAGCTTAAAGTTTAAAAGTAGTTTTTGATAAAAATAAAATAGAGTACATGGAAAATAATTTGGAGGAAAGTTGTAGCTATAGGTATTATTCGTTAAAAAAATATAGGTGTTTGAATATACCCGTATAGCTTAAAGAACGAGGAGGTAATACTAGATGTCTTGCATCATAGTATTAAAAAGAAGTTGTAAAAATTTGTGTGTTAAAAATTTAGATGGGTAGGCAATATAGGGTTGTCTCCACATCTGTTTGGTTTAGCCTTAATAATTAATTAGGTCGTCAAAAAATCTTAATGACTATATTTGTTTAGTTCACTTATAGTAAAGCATAAATAGTGCCTATTCGTCCTTTTCAAGAACCTTTTTTTTAATATAATTTTTAAATATAATTGTTGTTTTTAATTTAAATAAATAAGTAATTTGATATTAATTGAGTGTAAAACACAGTTGGGGTAATTTTAATCTAGTTGGTCCGATCACTTCCACAGGCTGACCGTTAATAGGTAGATTGCCAGACTTACAAAGTTTTGCAACTTGGGAAGTCTTGGTTTTAAAAGAATTAAATCTTCCCAAGTCTCGAAGACTTTGTAAGATCTCGTATTAACGGTCAGCCACTTCCAGTGGTCGGATCAAGCTGCACGTTTCATCCGACCACTAGAAGTGATCGGTTGAATTAATTAATTGCTCTTGTAAAATATATTCCTCATAAGCAATTCAACTTTAAAGCATTTTCTGTAGTACCAATAGCTTCTCTACTCAAACCAAATTCAGAATACTTGACTCCATGAATATTGTTGGTCATTCGTTATTTATAGCCCCCTATTTAAATAGTATTTTCTGAATACAAAAAAAGCCATAGAAGTATTTCACAATACATCTATGGCTTTTTACTACTAGTAGTTTCCTATTACGGAATTTGCTCCGTAACAATATAATTCAATAAGAAGTTAGTATTATTTGGATGATATAATATGTTGAAGAAAATTAATTTATCTATATCATTCTCAGGACCTTGAAATTTAACTTTACCATCCATATTCGTATCTGAGTTAAAATAACCTTCTAAGATACTATTATAAGAAATATCTCCATTAGGATTAACAGACCATAAAGTTAAGAACAACTCGAAGAATATATGATCTCTATCTGGAAGAGATAATCCTCCACCTACTAATATTAAGTAAGCATCTTGATTGGCATTTCCGCCCCATAATACTCTTACATTATTTTCTTCCATGATTCTTTGTGCATTTGATCCGTAAGTATCATTTGCTGCATCTGTAAAATCAAAAGGAGTAGCTGTTCCGCTATCAAAGGTAATCGCTGAAGCAGTCATAGCCCCTAAATGGTTTCTATGTTTCACTGCTACATAGTAGTCTCCTACTCCTACATCAAAACTCACAGGAGAAGTTCCATCTAAATCTACTATATCTCCATCTTTCTGAATCAATGCAGCTCTTGTAGCTATTACACTAGTCGGAGAAACTGCTGATCTCAATTCAATAAAGATCCAATCAATAATAGAATTATCCCCACTATCTCCTAATACACTACCATTAATTACTTCTCCACCACCATTACCAGCATGTACAAAAGTTGGTATGCTAGTATATGGTTCTTGTAATGGTATATAATTTCCAGATCGTAATCCATCAGTCATTAAATTACTAGTTACATCATAAGGTCCTTGTAAAAGTACCTTTGCAGCTAGCAGGATTGTTCCTCCATTAGATAACTGCTGGCAGGATAATGCTTCTGGATTATCTATATTATTAATGATTCCTACATCAATTGCGGTACCATCATTTGTAAAAGAAGTAAAAGTTGTTTTAGAATTATTAAATTTCAGATCTGGTGAAATATTAGCATCTATTATATCAAAGCATAAAGTACCGATAGCTTGCCAAGAGGAATTAATTACTTCTGGACAACTCTCTGTACCTATTAAATCCATTGCAATATCGAATGCACCTGAAGTTGACGTAGTAGTATGGGCGGCCCATGTATTTGCTGTATTTCCGCACAAAGTATTTTCATCGAACTCTTCAGAATTATAACTAGTAAATACTAATGCTGCTGAATTATAAGTAAATCCTAAATCAGCATCACTTAATTGAAATCCACTTGTTTGTGCTTTAGCTTCAATTTGTACACAGAAAAGATTATCATCACAATTTAAATTTGGATTCAATCTTAAATCTATCACTTCTTGATTCGTCAATACTGCATCTCCTATACAATTACAATCACCATCATGTCGATCATTAATTGTTGTTAAATCTTCATCAGAACAAGGAGTGCCAGCGGTAGGACATGCCGTATTATTTGACTCATTACCTATCACCGCAATTACGGTTCCTGCGCAATTACAATCCCCATCTTCTTTATCATTTTCTGTATTTGCATTTCCATCGTCACATGCGGTACCTGCTGCTGCACAAGGTATCGTGCCTGCACAATTACAATTTCCATCTTCTTTATCGTTTTCTGTATTTGCATTTCCATCATCGCAAGCGGTACCTGCATCTGGACAACTTGGTGTTGTCCCTGCACAATTACAACTACCATCTGCTATATCATTTTCTGTACTTGCATTCCCATCATCACAGGCAGTGCCTGCTGTTGGACATGCCGTACCTGCACAATTACAGTTACCATCTGCTATATCATTCTCTGTACTCGCATTTCCATCATCACAAGTTGTACCTGCTGTGGGGCAAGCTGTGCCTGCACAATTACAATTACCATCTTCTACATCATTTTCTGTACTTGCATTTCCATCATCACAAGTCATACCTGCTGTTGGACAAGGTACCGTGCCTACACAATTACAATTTCCATCTTCTTTATCGTTTTCTGTATTTGCATTTCCATCATCACAAGCAGTCCCTACTGCTGGACAACTTGGTGTCGTACCTGCACAATTACAGCTACCATCTGCTACATCATTTTCTGTCGCTGCATTCCCATCATCACAGGCAGTTCCTGCTGTTGGACATGCTGTACCTGCGCAATTACAATTGCCATCTGCTACATCATTCTCTGTACTTGCATTTCCATCATCACAAGCAGTGCCTGCTGTTGCACATGCTGTACCTGCACAATTACAATTGCCATCTGCTATATCATTTTCTGTACTTGCATTTCCATCATCGCAGGCAGTGCCTGCTGTTGCACATGCTGTACCTGCACAATTACAATTACCATCTGCTATATCATTTTCTGTACTTGTATTTCCATCATCACAGGCAGTGCCTGTTGTTGGACATGCTGTACCTGCACAATTACAATTGCCATCTTCTTTATCATTCTCTGTACTTACATTCCCATCATCACAAGCAGTTCCTGCTTCTGGACAACTTGGAACAGTACCTGCACAATTACAATTGCCATCTGCTATATCATTTTCTGTCGCTGCATTTCCATCATCACAGGCTGTACCTGCTGTTGCACATGCTGTACCTGCACAATTACAGCTACCATCTGCTACATCATTCTCTGTACTTGCATTTCCATCGTCACAGGCAGTTCCTGCTGTTGCACATGCTGTACCTGCACAATTACAGCTACCATCTGCTACATCATTCTCTGTACTTGTATTTCCATCATCACAGGCAGTTCCTGCTGTTGGACATGCTGTGCCTGCACAATTACAATTACCATCTTCTACATCATTTTCTGTACCTGCATTCCCATCATCGCAAGTTGTACCTGCATCTGCGCATGCAGCCGCACAAGACAAGGATTCATCTAAATTATTCAAAGTACCTTTCCCAACAGCATTAGAACCATCATTCGGTTCACTACTATTAAAATTAGTATTTGATATATCAAATGATAAGTTACTAGACTGGCTAGCATCTGTTACTGCAAAACATAATGTACCTATATCAATCCAATCTGATTCAATAGTTGGACAAGAAAAACTATTACTAGGTATTTCTAAAGTAAGGTTAAAACTTCCAGGAATGGACATGCCGTCATAAGTATGCTCATCCCATGCTGGAGCGACAGTAGCAATACAAAAATCAACTCCGTTAAATCTCAATGATTCGTAAGTGCTAAATCCTAATGCTGCTTCATTATATTTTACAAAAATTGAAGATGTACCAATCAAAAAGCTGCTAGATGCTGCTTTTATTTGAAGAGTGGCGCAATAGGTGTCTGCGTCGCAATCCTTACTAGTACTAAATTGTAAATCAAAATCTTGCCCCATTGATTGAAATGGGTTTAAGAAAATGAATAATAATAAAATTAGTGTAGATAACTTTTTCATATGCGATATTATATTATTCAGTAACTGGTCTATCTGATATCTGAATACATATCAATCAGAATAAAGGAATAATTAAAGTAAGGGAGTTAATGTTAATTTGATACGACTACCAGTAAGGCAGCCATAATAAGGGAGGATGGAACATAAAGAGTCCTTAACAAATATAAGGGGATTAATCCCTCTATAAGAACTACTTTTATCAAAATCGTGACAGCCTAAATTTGGTCTCAATTTAATAAATCAGGATTCCATTTATAAGAAGATACCTTATGCCCAGATATCATTAAATACCTATTTATTGATAAGCATATATAAGGTATAACACTACAGTAAGGCGATGATTAGGTGTATTAAACATCGTGTTAGAAAGCAAAAAATCCTAATAATCTCTATAATTCATTCTATTTGTGAGATTATATCGAATAGGTTCAAGAACTAGCATCAATGCGGATTATTATAACAAAGGATACCTGTGTTAACTAACCTTAAACAGGAATCATACCGATTTTTACGAAAGCAGATAATTTTATTAAGATAAGAGTTATTAAGATACCTTTATTAGGTATTTGGAAGGGGAGGTTTGCATTAAATCTGATGAGTATAAAACAAAGTTGGGGCAGTTTCAACCCAATTAGTCCGATCACTTCCGTTAATAGCTTTGAGTCATATGTAGCTACCAAACCCGCCTGAATGGAACGGGCAGGTTTATTTGTTTATTTGGTAGGCTCTGAATAATTTCTTGATAATTAGTGCTTTGAACCTACCAAATAAATTTGGTGGTTACGAAAAACGTATTAACGGTCAACCTGTTCCAGTGGTCGGATCAAGCTGCACGTTTCATCCGACCACTGGAAGTGGAATGTCGTCAACCTAAGGAGTAGATCGTCAAAGTTTGCAGACCAGAATCGTCAGGCTAAGAAGATAGAAACTATTATAGCAAAACTAATAAAATGGGAAAACAGTGAGGGCAAAATAGTCACTTATATTAGGCAAAAAGTGAGAATAAATTGGTCGTTTTAAGCTAGTCATTTTTTACGCTAAGATGAAGGAGTGTAAGCTCCTGAACCGCAAAGCGGATGGGCG
>JALZWC010000874.1 GCA_023300255.1 Saprospiraceae bacterium
AGCGATGGGGAAAAAAAGGGTGCGAGTTCCCAAAACTGCCAAGAAACGACTAAGCTCTTTTTTAAGTAAATTAGGGACAAATCTTGTCGTTAATTCCAAATTAGCGCACGTAGAGCAAGACTTGCCGACCAAAAAAGGAGATCCCACAATCCACGTTCATTTGCTACCTTTTGGAGAAGGATTCAAATTAGAATTATTTACTAAACCTGCAGGAGAACCGCCTTATTTCAAACCAGGAAAAGGTAGAGTAGAATTCGTTGCAGAACTAAACAAGAAGCGAACGCTCATTAAACGATCCCTAAAAAAAGAAACGGAGCACGCTAAAAAAGTAGAAGAAACTTGTACTACACTACAGCAAATTCCTTCCTATCAAGGCGAATGGACTTTTGATGATACGGAAACTTGTTTGAATATTTTACTAGAATTAGAAGGAATTAAAGATAGTGGATTCGTAAAGCTAGAATGGCCTAAAGGAGAGAAGGTAAAATTAAACCATCAGCAAGCTGGATTCGATCAGTTCTCTATGCGGATAGATCGAGACAATGATTGGTTTGGTATATCTGGTGAATTGCAAATAGGAGATAAGGAAGTATTGGACATGCGTGTGCTACTAGATTTAATAGATCAAAATAAAGATAGTCGATTTATTGAAATTAAAGACGGTCAGTTTATAGCTTTAACGACTGCCTTTAAAAAGAAACTATCTTCGATGAACTCCTATTTGGATCGCTCAGGAGATGGGATCACAGCGCATAATTTATCGGTAGCCGCCTTAACAGACTTTACGGATCAAGTCGCTAATTTAGAAGCGGCTAAGGAATGGAAACAACAACTAAGTCGCCTAAAAAAATCAAGAAAATTAAAGGTAGAAGTACCTTCAACGTTCAAAGCAGAACTCCGCTCTTATCAGTTGGAAGGCTATGAATGGTTACAGCGATTAGCGTATTGGGGCGTAGGTGCTTGTCTGGCAGATGATATGGGTTTAGGGAAGACGATACAGGGATTGGCGGTATTGGTTGAACGAGCTAGTAAAGGGCCAGCCTTAGTGGTGGCGCCAGCTTCTGTTTGTCGAAATTGGCTGCGAGAATGCCAACGATTTGCGCCCACATTGAATGCTACGATTTTTGGTAGTGGAGATAGAAAGAAAACGATTAAGGGATTGAAAAAATATGATTTATTAATTACAACCTATGGCTTATTACACCACGAAGAAGAATTATTGACGAGTAAAAAATTCGGTACGATCATTTTAGATGAGGCACAAGCTATCAAGAATCGAACGGCCAAGCGATCTAAGGCGGCGATGAATTTAAAGGGCGATTTTAAAATTATTACGACTGGAACACCTATTGAAAATCACTTAGGCGAGTTATGGAATTTATTCCATTTTCTGAATCGAGGCTTATTAGGCTCTTATGAATCTTTCCAAAACAAATATGCCCTTCCTATTGAAAGAGATAAAAATAGAGAGGTACAGCAGCATCTGAAAAAACTGATCCAACCTTTTATATTGCGTCGGAAAAAGAATGATGTTTTAGATGATCTTCCAAGCAAAACAGAAATCACTTTAAGTGTAGAATTGAGTACAGCGGAAAGAGCTTTCTATGAAGCACTAAGACAAACAGCTATTGAAAAGATTGCAGAAGGGCAAGCCGAAAAAGGCCATCCCGGTATGCAAATATTAGCAGAAATTACTCGTTTACGCCAAGCTTGTTGTCATCCAAAATTAGTGAAAAGTGGAGTTGATTTAGAAAGTTCTAAACTACGATTATTAGAAGAGACGGTAGAAGAATTAATATCAGGTGGTCATAAGGCATTGATCTTTAGTCAGTTTGTAGGACATTTAAAAATTATAGAAGCTTTAATGCAAAAAAAGAAAATCAGCTACCAATATCTTGATGGACAAACATCGCTCAAAAAAAGAGAAGAGCGCATCAATGCCTTCCAAGCTGGTGAAGGAGATGTCTTCTTAATTAGTTTAAAAGCAGGAGGTGTTGGTCTGAATTTAACCGCTGCCGACTATGTCATCCATACCGATCCGTGGTGGAATCCAGCTGTTGAAGATCAGGCTTCTGATCGGGCGCATCGGATTGGTCAAAAACGACCTGTTACTATTTATCGTTTGGTAACGGCGAATACGATTGAGGAAAAAATTGTTGCTTTACATCATCATAAGCGAGATTTGGCGGATGGCTTATTGGAGGGGACTGAGCGGAGTGCTCGGTTGTCTTCGGATGATTTGTTGGCTTTGATCAAGGAGGGGTAGAATGTTTTAAGGTAGCTTAGACCTGCGGGATTTAACTTAGTCATGGTATAAAAGTTTAACTTAGTCATGGTACAAGAAATGTAACTTAGTCGTGGTATCGATAACTTCAAAAAGTCGTAGTATTCGATACCACTAACTATTCAGCTAATAATTTCTAAATAGGAAATTTTCTAGCTTTAAAAATTTTCTTATACTGGCTTACTAATTCAATTGTAGAACTACCCATCAAAGCTTCGACTGAAATACCTTTGATTGGTAATTTTACTAAAATTTGTTCATTGACATCGTGAAAGATTAATTTTTTACTTCGGTTACAAAAGATGATGGTAACAGTTCTTTTTGGAGGTACCTTTTTGACATAATAAACTTGTCCTCCAAGATAAACAGATCGGCTCGACTTTCCTACGGTTCTATACCATTTAAATTGAGTTAAAAAGGCATAGATTCGTTTCAAATCCAGCAGCTCTTTTTCTTGTTCCACTGAGTAAGGACTTCCTGAATGCTTTGCAGTAGGATAAGCTTGAAGGGGCGCTTTCTTAGCAAGTGCTTTACTAGGGTATTTTTCGTTTAAACGCTTACGTGTACGTAGAAGATTCTTAAAAAAACCACCCCAAGACTTGTATGCTTTTCCCTTCATTGACTGCATATAAAAAGTTTGATGAGAACGCTCTATCATAGCATTTTGAACGGGTGGAGAATATTCAATAAAACTAAATTCTATACCCAGTCCAATGAGCCATAAATGCAATGGTTTTGGAAAAGGAGATTTAGCCGCATTCTCAATGAATACGCTATCTTTATCCACTTGAATTACCTTTGGTCTACCCCATTGTGTAAATGCTAAACGTAGTGCCCATTTATAATGAATAGTAGCAGGCTGTGTATTATAATTTTTTACTGCAACAGGAAAAGATATACAGTAGATTTTAGAAAAAACATCTTTTATATCAATTAAAGATTGATAGCCTATTTCCTTAACTTGTTGAGCACCTTTAGCATCCATTTCCCATTTATGATGAGGATGCCTAGCTTTTCTAATTTGTTTATTAGGTAAAGGAGAGCAAAGTTCTTTTTCTTTTATAAAGCCTTCTTGCTTTAAGTACAAGTACACAGCACTCTCGCTAGGCAGACTAGAAGATTTATAATTAAAGCCTTCCTCTAATTCTATCAAAATACTTATTGGACCCCATCCCTCATTGTTCTTTCGTATTCGTTTTATACGGTTACGAAGGACTCGAGGGTAGGTACTTAAGGCACCTTGAGTTGGACGGCCCATTTTAGAAACTATTTGCCCATTTTTTTTTAACCGTTGTCTCCATTTATCGACTGTTCTCTTAGAAATGCCTAAGGTTTTAGCGATACGTTTAGAAGTCCAACCTTCTTTCACTTTGTTGTCAATGAACTCACGTTGGTCGTGGGTAGTAGGTCTAAGCATTGGTTTAATTTTTAGAAAATTAGCCAATTTAGAAATTCTACTATTATTAAAAAAGTACTACGACTTTTTTAAACTTTTTTATACCACGACTAAGTTAAACAATTATACCATGACTAAGTTAAATCCCGCAGACCTCTGGTCTGTGTAGTTATATATTACGATACTACTCAGACCAGAGGTCTAAGCTACTAATCATAAACGTTGAGAAGCTGGCGATAAAACCGCAACAATAAAAATAAACCA
>JALZWC010000875.1 GCA_023300255.1 Saprospiraceae bacterium
CCACCTTCAAGGTGTCGGCTATCAAAAATCCGTCTACAAATTTCGACGATCTACTCCTTAAGTTGACGACATTCCACGCTAGTGATTCGATGAGAAAATTATCGCCAATTCCCAATCGGATCACTAGCGTGGTCCGATTGAAAAGAAAAACCCAAAGTAGAACTAAGGAACCTCAGAAAAGCAAACAATTTTAAACCTTATCATGAGAAATCAAACAAACAGAGTAGCTATTATAGGAGGGGCAAGAATTCCATTTACAAAATCATTTGGTCACTATTCAAAGGTCACCAACTCTGATCTATTAACAGCTTCTTTAGACGCTTTAATAAGCAAATACAATTTAGAAGGGAAAAAAATAGATGAAGTTGTTTTAGGTACGCTTTTTCATTATCCTAATAATTGGAATTGGGCTAGGGAGATTGTACAAAATACGAGTTTAGATCCACACTCTCCTGCCCTATTTCATGCAAGAGCTTGTGGTACTAGCTTAGATTGTTCTAACACAGTAGCCATGAAAATCGCAACAGGGCAAATAGAGTGTGGAATTGCCGGCGGCAGCGATACAAATAGTGATGTGCCCTTAACTATTAAACGGCCATTGGCTTCAAAATTTATTCAATTGCAGAGAGCGAAGTCCTTTATGGGAAGATTGGGAATGTTGTTCAATATAAACCCATTGCAATTGACTCAATTGTTAGCTCCAGATGTTCGAGAACCTAGAACTAAAAAGAATATGGGTGACCATACAGAGTTAACCGTTCAAAAATGGGGTATCACCAGAGAAGCCCAAGATGAATTGGCATTAAAGAGTCATCAATTAGCCGCAAAAGCATACGAAGAAGGTTTTTTCGATGATTTGGTTTTTCCTTTTGAAGACCTCTCTAAAGATAGCATCGTACGTCCTTCAACTAATATAGAAAAGCTAGCTAAATTAGGTCCTGCATTCGAAAAAAGTGACAAAGGAACCTTAACCGCAGGTAATAGTTCTGCCTTTACAGATGGAGCTGCTAGTATATTTCTAAGCTCCGAAGCATACGCCAAAGAAAATGACCTGGCGATAGAATCCTATTTTGTGGATTGCCAAAATGCAGCTTTCGATTATGTACAAGGAGAAGATCTATTACTAGCTCCAACTGTAGCTGTGGCAAAACTGTTAAAACGAAATAATTTGACCTTACAAGATTTTGATTTTTATGAAATCCATGAAGCCTTTGCAGGTCAAGTATTGGCTACTCTGGCAGCATGGGAGAGTCCAGAATTTTGTAAAGATATACTGGAGTTAGACCGTCCTTTAGGCAGCATAGATCGCAATAAACTAAATACACGAGGAGGTAGTGTGGCGATTGGACACCCTTTTGCTGCTACAGGTGCTAGAGTACTTGCAGGAGCAAGTAAAATATTGAAAGAAAATGGTGGCGGAAGATGTCTAGTCTCTGTTTGTACAGCAGGAGGAATGGGCACGGCAGCAATTATAGAGGCATAGACGATTGAACATTTCTCTAAAAAAAATTACTACTTTGAATAATATTTCAAGACTTAAGTTATGAAAAAAATCTCCCGAAGAGTCTTTAACTCCACATTTGGTTTAGGACTAGGCTTAATGGTTACCAAGCCCAAAGCTTGTTTTTCTGAAGTTAAAAAAGGTAAGAAACTAGGCATCGCCTTAGTTGGCTTAGGAACCTATAGCGAATATGAATTAGCCCCCTCTCTACAAGAAACAGACTATTGTTATCTAGCGGGCATTGTGACTGGAACGCCTAAAAAAGAAAAGATATGGGCGGATAAGTATAAGATTCCAAAAGAAAATATCTACAACTATGATAACTTCGATGCTATAGCCACAAATGACGCTATTGATATTGTATACGTAGTTTTACCTAATGCTATGCACGCCGAATTTTGTATTCGGGCAGCAAAGGCAGGTAAACATGTGATCTGCGAAAAGCCGATGGCAGTAAGTGTGCAAGAATGTGATGATATTATAGATGCCTGCAAAACAGCAGGGGTGAAATTAAGTGTAGGCTATAGATTGCATTCAGAACCGTATACCCAAGAAATTATGCGTTTGGTTAGAGAAAAAACCTATGGAGCCGTTCGTTATGTATCGGCAGATGCAGCTTATTTTTCTAGAACGGATCCAGATCAATGGAGATTAAATAAAGCCCTTTCAGGAGGCGGAGCCTTGATGAATATGGGGGTGTATGCTATTCAAAGCGCGATATACGGGACAGGACAAAATCCTATTTCTGTTACCGCACAAGAATTTAGTACAAGACCTGAATATTTTAAGGATACAGATGAAACGATAACTGCTCAGTTTGAATTTCCGAATGGGGCAATAGGAAATATCTTCACTTCCCATAATACCAATATTAACCGATTATTCACTTCTTTTGATAAAGGATGGGTCGAACTCAATCCAGCTAATAATTATGGTCCGTTAAGTGGTCGGACTTCTGATGGTAAAGAATTGAAATATCCACATGAACGACAGCAAAAATTGCAGATGGATGATTTTTCTAAACATATTTTGAAGGGTACGCCTAATATAGTGCCTGGGGAAATGGGTAAACGAGATATGATTATTGTAGCGGCTATCTATCAGTCAATTAAGGAAGGAGGCAAGAAAATAGTTTTGGATTTAGGGAGTATGGGGATTTTGTAAAAGCATTTTTTAGCATCCCCTCCTATCCACTTCAAAAAAATCAAGCAGTAATTTTTTTTATTAAAAATTTGTATATAATTCATTTATAAATTTTAAAGAAATTAACAAATGAGTAAATTATTATTACATATAAACCCAGCAGTTCTGGATATAGCTTTTTAAGCCCCAAACCCTTAAATCGACTAGGTTTATGAGGGTTGATATTGAGTGGTTTTCAATAAAAAGGAGTCTAATTTTTGAAATTTGATCCATTTCTGAATTAAATTCACCGAAAGCTAAAAATGACCAGATTTTATTGTTTGTAAACGAAATCTGTCTCTACTCTTTGCTCTAG
>JALZWC010000876.1 GCA_023300255.1 Saprospiraceae bacterium
CATAGAGGATTAGAAAATATTGATCAACTAGGAATCAGTCAAGAAGATATCAATCAAGTATTGATCAAATTTGCTAGAAAGTACAATTTGAAATTGATTGCTACAAATGATGCCCACTATATAGACGAAGAAGATTCTTTGCCGCATGATTTATTGTTGTGTATTAATACCAATAGTTTAGTCGACGAACAAAAGCGATTTAAATTTCCAAGTAGCGATTTTTACTTAAAGTCGCAAAAAGAAATGAATGTCTTATTTCATGATGTTCCAGATGCGATTGATAATACACTGGAAATCTATGATAAGATAGAGACGCTAACCTTAGCGAGGGATGTATTATTACCGAACTTCCCAATGCCGGAAGGTTTCAAAACACAAGACGACTACCTAAGACATATTACCTACGAAGGTGCTAAAAAACGATACGACCCTATTACGCCTGCAATAAAAGAACGATTAGATTTTGAATTAGATGTTATAAAAAAATCGGGCTATCCCGGTTATTTCTTAATTGTCCAAGATTTCACTACTGTTGCCAGAGAAATGGGGGTAGCAGTAGGGCCTGGTCGAGGATCTGCCGCAGGTTCCGCAGTAGCTTATTGTGTAGGTATTACCAATGTAGATCCAATTAAATACGATTTGCTTTTTGAGCGTTTTCTAAATCCTGAGCGGGTATCTATGCCCGATATTGATATAGATTTTGATGATGTCGGTCGTCAAAAAGTAATAGATTATGTGATTGACAAATATGGTCGAAATCAGGTCGCACAAATTATTACCTATGGATCTATGGCTGCCAAATCTTCTCTTAGAGATGTTGGTCGAGTAATGAACATTCCCTTGGGTGATGTAGATAAAGTAGCGAAATCTTTTCCTTTAAATTTAGGCGCTACACTGAATAAGGTTTTAGCTGAAGGAGATATCCAAAAGAAGCTAAAGGAGAAAATGAATTCGGAGGATGTAGAAAAATCATACAACTTCAGAAAATTATCCGAAGGCCAAGATGATACGGGCAAAATGATTCGACTAGCTAAGCGGCTAGAAGGTTCTATTCGAAATACAGGTATCCATGCCTGTGGAGTCGTTATTACTCCTGATGATATCACCAATTATGTTCCAGTAAAAACAGATAAGAACGCAGAGATGTTAGTCTCTCAGTTTGACAATAGTGTAGCAGAAGATGCAGGTCTATTAAAAATGGATTTCTTAGGCTTAAAGACTTTAACGATTATCAAAAATGCGGTAAGGTTAATCAAAGAAGGACATGGGGTAGAAATTGATCCAGATGAGATTCCCTTAGAGGATGAAAAGACCTATGAATTATTTCAAAAGGGAGAAACCATTGGTATATTTCAATATGAATCCACAGGTATGCAAAAATACTTGAAGGATTTACGTCCAACTGTCTTCCTAGATATTATTGCCATGAATGCCTTGTATCGACCTGGCCCTTTGGAATATATTCCAGAATTTGTAGAGCGAAAACATGGGCGTAAGCCAGTTGTTTATGATCTTCCTGAAATGGAAGAATATTTAAAAGAAACCTACGGAATTACGGTTTATCAGGAACAGGTGATGTTGCTATCTCAAAAATTAGCTAACTTCACTAAGGGCGAAGCAGATACCTTGAGAAAGGCAATGGGTAAGAAGAAAAAGGCTTTAGTAGATAAGATGTGGCCTAAATTTGTGGAAGGTTGTGCTAAGAATGGCCATCCTGAAGAGGTCGTTAAAAAAATATGGACCGATTGGGAAGCCTTTGCCTCCTATGCTTTCAATAAATCGCATTCTACCTGCTATGCTTTTATTGCTTTTCAGACAGCTTATTTAAAAGCACACTACCCTGCCGAATTTATGGCATCGGTTTTGACACATAATAAGAGCGATATATCCAAAGTTACTTTCTTCCTCCGAGAATGCCAGCGTATGGAATTAGACGTGCTAGGTCCCAATATCAATGAAAGTGCTTTAAATTTCACGGTTAATAAAGAAGGACAGCTCCGATTTGGTCTTTCCGCCTTAAAAGGCGTGGGTGAAGGCCCTGTAGAAGAAATTTTAAAAGAAAGAGCTAATGGTCCTTTTATCTCCCCCATTAACTTCATCACGCGGCTTACCTCCAAAGCTGCTAATAAAAAAGTTGTAGAAAGTTTAATTTTAGGCGGTGGATTTGATTTTTATGAAGGCATGTCCAGAGCCCAATATTTTGGCTATCCAGATAAAAACAAAGAGGAAACTTACGTAGAAGCCTTTGTGAAATTTGGTAGTAAAATGCAAGCAAAAGATTCCTCCCTTAAGCTTTTTGACATTGCAGAACATACAGATGCAGCAGAACCTGCTATACCAGAAGTAGAACCTTGGCCCTTAATTGAAAAATTAACAAGAGAGAAAGAGGTCACGGGTATTTATATTAGTGGCCATCCATTAGATGACTATCGAATGGAAGTAGAAAATTTTGCTACTTGTGGCTTAGATAGAGTAGAAAATTTTAAAGGGCAGGCTCTAAAACTAGCAGCCTTCGTTACTAGTGCAAACCATAGAATTAGTAGAAAAGGAACGGGTTATGGCTATTTTACAATTCAGGACTATAATGGCTCCTTAGAATTCCCTTTATTCAGTGAAGATTATCAAAAATTTAAACACTTGCTAGAAGAAGGACAAGGGGTTTTCATACATGGTAGTTTTCAACAACGTTGGAATAGTGAAGAATTCCAACTAAAATTGAGCAAGGTTGAATTATTAGAAAGTGTTGCTAGTAGCTTAACTAGCTCCATTACGCTCAAAATACCTATTGACCGAATTTCAAAAAAAATGGTAGATGGATTAGATGCTGCCTGTAAAGAACATGTAGGAAAACATAAATTAAAAATTCATCTATACGATCGGGAATCGAAAAATAAATTGCATTTAATTGCAAAAGAACGGCTTGTTAATGCTAATAACGATTTAATAAAAGAATTAGATAAATTAGGCGTAAATTATCAGGTTAACTAGTCTTTTGCTACCCTATTCTTTGTAGAATAGAGAGTAGATCTATCTTTCAGCTAGGCAGGAAAGCGAGCGCAGAGATATATTTCGTTTAAAAACAACGAGGTTTGGTCTTTTTTAAACGAAATATCTTTATTATCTGCGCTCACTTCTCTATTCTAAAGCATTTATATGTTAAAATATTTGAAAAATTTTATATATAAAGCCACTAATATTAATATTCCCCGTTAAGTCTTTATATATAAGTTACTTAAGAACAGATTCTTAAGTAACAACAAAAGAATAACTTTTACCAGACTTTAATAATAATGTATTTCTTGAAACACCTAATATATATTCTTTTACTTTCTTCTTTCAGTAATTTATTTGGACAAACGGATGTTCTTTATAGAGTATCCGATCCCGCTTACGCCACTACTGTTGCCCATACTTTCACAGACGGAGAGGTAATACCTCGTTTGAGATCCACTGAAAGTGCTATTCCTACGCGTTACACAGATGCTGTAAAAGGATATTTACGAACCTATACCATTAAAAACCGAGCAAAAACAGAACGAATATTAGGAAAATCTGTAATGTATTTTCCTATTTATGAAGAACAATTCAGAAAAAGTGGGATACCTGATGCTTTGAAATATTTATCCGTAACAGAATCTGCTCTAAATCCAGTCGCAATCTCTAGTGCAAGTGCGACAGGTTTATGGCAATTTATGAAAGCTACTGGAAAAGAATATGGACTCCGCATAGATAAAACCGTAGATGAAAGATGTGATCCACATTTATCAACTGCTGCCGCTGCTGCTTATTTATCTAAACAATATGTTAGGTTTGGAGATTGGGCCTTAGCCATTGCAGCATATAATAGTGGTCCAGGAAATGTGAGTAAAGCCATTCGTAGAGGGAGGAGTAAAAATTTCTGGAAAATTAAAAAATATTTACCTAGAGAAACTAGAAGCTACGTACCTGGCTATATTGCTGCTGCGTATATTCTACAACATTATGAAAAGCACGGTTTAATTCCACAATATCCAGAAATGGATTTGCAATTAACAGAGGCCGTAAGAGTCTATCAGTTTTTAAATTTTCAGTCAATCTCTGCTATGACTGGACTACCTGTTAGTACGATAAAAGAATTAAATCCTTCTTTTTTACAAAATTACATTCCTGCTACTCAAAGAGGCTATTATTTGATTTTACCTAAGCGAGTGATGAATGATTTTAAAAGTCAGGTAGCCCGACCAGATAGCAAGCCTGTTTATGCGACAACAACGGCTAATACAAGTCCTATTTATACAACCCCAGTCAGCACGAATCCTACTTATAGAAATACTAGATCCAATTTTAATAAAGATAATTACTCGCTTTCCTATCATTATGTATTAAACAATGAAAATCTTCAAACCATTGCCAAACTACATAACTGTCACCCTTATCATATTAAAATCTGGAATGATTTAAAAAGCAACTATGTGCAACCAGGAAATCAATTGAAAATATATACGCCCAAATCTGGTCAAATAGTAAGCCCTCCAATCATACGTGTCCCCAAGAAGAAAATAAATATACCTAAAATTTCAACATTAAAAACTCAAGCGCCTACTACTCAATATCCTTCTGATATAAGTAAAAAACCAGCAAATAATAAAATAAAAGCACGTCGATATCTTTATCATGTTATTCATAGAAACGAAAGTCTAAGAGATATTTCTAAGCAATATCATACTTCTGTCCAGCAATTATTAGATTTTAATAATGTCAAACGAGGACGGCTACCTATGCCTGGTGATAAGATTAAAGTGAAGATAATTGACTAAGGAATGTGTATGAAATAACTTCGTAATTTATGCTGCTTCTTTTGCTCTTATTTTTCACTTTAATTCAGTCAAAGTATCAACAATTATCCTTC
>JALZWC010000877.1 GCA_023300255.1 Saprospiraceae bacterium
AACTTAGCCTAATTTAGGAATGACACAAAAATAAAGCCTCTTAGAGAGGCTTATATTAGTACTGTATTTTATGAATTAATGGCTTGCGCAACGGTTACCGTTGTTAGCATTTGTTATTTTACCAGAGTGTAACTGATTAATTCATTATTGTTTTCGTCAATTAAACTTAAACTTCCATCTTTGCCATAGATATATTTCCAGCCAAACGGTTCATTTACAATTCTGTATTCTTTCGATGACTTCTTTGTTTTAAGTAATTCAAGTTTTTGAATTCGACTGTATTTTTTTAAATATAAATTATTATCTGACATTTTTATAATAGAAAATTCGCCTTCGTCAATTCGGTCTTTGGATGATTGTCTATACCATTTATTAAGGACTGCAATCTCACTCAATTTGCGCAATTCATTTTGGTTTTGAAACGATTTTAGTAGTTCGTCAATGATATCTAAAGTTTCTACCTCACTTAATTTTCTAACAAGAATTGGATATTTTTCTTCTTGATTGAATAGTGAATAATTGTAAAAAGTTAGTGACACACTTTCAAGTTGATACGCAGGATATTTTCCACCAAAACTTTCTATAGCTCCTCCAATTTCTGCACACTTTTCAATAATAGACCAATAAGCTAACTGACTTTGTCCAATGTAGTTGTGAGAAAGATTGAGTATTGGTAAAAATCCACTATAACCTTTAGAGTTATACCCTTTAGTTCCGTGAATATCGAAAATTAAAGCTGACTTAGTCATATTCGATATCGAAATACTGTCAGCAATTTTTAAATCTTTTGTGTTGACCAAAATTTCTTGGTCAATTTTATGCAAGTCATTCCAATATTCGTTTACTTGAGTATCTGTTTTCAGCTGTTCAATTTCCGCACGATATTCTTGAATTGGGATTTGAGAGAAGCCCAAACTTACTGAAAGCAGAATTGTTAATAAAATGGCAATGTTCTTTTTCATAATAAATGCTAACGGTTAGTATAAGAATAGTAAGGGATTAAAACACACTTACTTTCGGTTTTAGCACTTAGCCAAATTTACAATTTTACCGTTATTTTTCTTTTAACCGTCAAATTGTAAATTTGGCGGACTTTGTTAATATGCCCCAACTTTGGGTTTGGCACTTAACCCTTATTATTTTTATACATTGTTGTGTGTAGTTTTTCTTATTATAAATTCCGCTATTCCTAAATTAATTGTCCAACCTAAAATAGAAACAATCTTATAAGTGTCCATTGGAGGTAACTCAAAGAAAAAAACTATACCATATTTAAAAAATCTCAAACTTATTGCTGATAAAGTTAATGCATAACTTCTAATCATATAATCTCTATGCTTTCTATAATTTCCTTTTTTAATTAATAGATACGCTTTTAGAGTAAATATAAACCAAAGAATAGAAAGAATTGAAAATGAAACTTGTGAAATTAAACCTCCATTGGCGTGAAAAGCCATTATCAATCCAGAAGGACTTGCAATTAATAAAGTAAGAAGAATATAGCCTTTTCCATTAAGTTTATGGATAATAGAAAACTGATTTTTTATCGTTCTAGAAAATTGTGATAATCCGAGTATTATAACTATAATACTTGAATATACGTGGCTAAAAAAAGCAAATTTATAATATGGTAGTTTAATTTCCTCTTGTTTTAAATTTAGAAATGCTACATCATAGTTTATTGGAATATATTGCAAAGTAATTAGCAACAATAAGTATATAAAATAAATCAAAGAGCTATATAGAACAAGCTTAAAAATAGAAAATCGATTTAAGTCTAATTTCATTATCCTCTTCCAAAATAATCATAATATTCTACAGCATTTTTCTCATAGCGAAGAAGTAATTGAATATTCGCTTTTTCTATTTCTGTAAAATCAGATTTAATATCTGTATGAACAGGAATGTACCAACTTTGAGCATCAAAAAAGACTCGAAGTGGTCTGTTTTTAAAAGAATAACCGTGTCTTGCGTAAATTGTATTTCTTATTATTGTTAAATCACCTTTTTTTAAGTTTTCTACATCTTCCTTTTTTAGTAAAACATTTGAAGCATTGATTTTGTAAATTAACTTAGTTGCAGAAGCAAACTCTTTAGTTATCCACTCTTCAAATTCGCCTTCCTCATATTCTTCAGTTGATTTCTCTTCAGTAAAAGTATTCCAATCAACATATTCTTTAACTTCTTCCAGCATTATATTTGGATTATAAGAAAAGTCCATTTTTTCAAGTTCATACTTTCTTTTCTTAATATCAATGTTTTTATACGCAGTCCATTTTCCGATTAGTTTGTTTATGGAAATTTCAAATATAAATTCTCCATCATATTTATCGTCTCCAGGTTCTTTTACCTTAAATATTCCATTCTGAACAGTTCCTTTGAAAGGTCTGTTGTTACCTGCAACAACACTATGTCCTATCACTAAACTATCTGATAACTTATCAATTGATATGTTTATTTTGTTTTCTCTATTCCAATAAAAACCTTCGTCTACGTATACTCCTTTTTCGTTATAATTTTCCTCAGTATCTTCTTTGAAGTAACCAACCCAAAACCCTAATACATCAGCTTTTTTTTCTGTGGTTTTAATTATTGTTTGTTCTTCTATTATTGGTTTCTCTTCAATAATCTCAGTTCCCTTTTCGATTATAACCTTAGTTTCTGAATCCTTTATCTTTGAATTACAACTTAGGGCAAACAGGGATAAAATTATTAAATATGTTGTTTTTTTCATTTTGATTGCGATTTTTCTCAAATTACACACAACGTTGTTGTATAAGCTTTGTTGCGTAAAAGTACACGATTCATTTTCCGCACAACAATATAGTAAAATGCACACAAAGATCGTCGTCTTAACCAGCTGTAGCAATTAAATATACACGTTGTTGTGGTGCGTTTTTTATTCCGTTATAATTCTTTTATTTCCGCACGATGCACATAATTTCGCTTTAGGTGTTCTATATGGCTTTCCGCAGTTTTCACAATCAGGTCCAATTAGTTCAAGTGAGTGGTGCATAATTGCATTCGGTTCGGTTTCTCCAAAACCAGTTAAATCATTATAGTATTGCAACAACTCTTTAAATTTTTCTTGTCTATTTGCTTTTGCTATTTTAAAACCTTTAGAATATAATTCAGAAGCGATTGAGAATTCTTCTTTATCCAACATTGGGATTTCCATTTTGCATCTCCAGCAATATTTAATTTCCATTTAAGATTCCTTTATTATCATCTGATTCTGGACTAAAGAATTTGAATTTATTTGTCTTTCCAATTTCGATTGCAATTCTGCCACAATTTTCACACTCAAAAATATCTTGAGTTTTGTCAGTTACATTTATTAAATCGTGAATCATTGAGGATTCTTTTAAATCGGTTGGATAAGGTGGTACGTTAAAATGTTTTTTAATCCATTCGATTCTCTTTCCATTATTTATTGCGTCAAGTAGAGAGTCAATATTGTTTGTCAAGTTCAATGAAACGTCGTCAACAAAAACATCAGGAAGAATGTAACCTTTGTATTCCAAATTGTCAGTTTGGTCAACTATTATATGTCCACATTTACATTTTAATTTCCCCATAATTTTTTCTCAAATGCACTACAACGGTATTGTGTATGGTTAGTTGCGTGTTTAAGCAACTAATTTAGTAAACAAAAACGAACGCGAGAAAATTCCGAAGGAATTTTCCAAATAGGCACTTGCCAAAGCAATTAATTATACACGGTGTTACCCAACGTTTTTTATTCCACGTTTTTCTAATTCAGCCTCAAATTCCAATCTTTTCTTTTTCGTAAATCTCCTTCCTTTATTGAACTTCGCAGTTTTTTCATCTTCAATTAATTCAGCGATTACAAATTCAATTTCCTCATTACTTAATTCATTCGGTTCTTTAAAATGTAAGTCAGCTCCAAATTCAGATGTTTCGTATTTCTCGTTCTCTATTTCATTAATTCGCTCAATTGGAATTTCCACATTTACTTCAGTCAGTTCAAAATCGGTTTTCGGTAATTCCGACTTTCCAATAATTTGTAAATATTCACTTAAAATCCGTTTTTCAACCAAAATTTTCCCACCACCAAATTTGTGTCGGTCAGACATATCTTTTTTAACTCCAGAAATCCAATATTCATTTCCAGATTCAATATCCATAAAATTACCTTGAATTCTTGCACTTCCCATTCTCTGAAAAGCTTTTCCGTCAAAATATATTGTTTTCCCACTTTTCGAGAATGAAACGAGTCCAATCCACGCTGGACCATTTCCGGAAAATCCACTTTTAAGTTCTATATATTTTATTTCAATTCGCATTTTTCTCAAATGTTGGGTAACGTATATGTATATGATTAGTGTCGTCTTAAAGTATGACCTGAGCGAGACAGAAATGCGCTAGCATTTTAGCGATAGGTTATACTTTAAGAAATAACG
>JALZWC010000878.1 GCA_023300255.1 Saprospiraceae bacterium
TTCTCGCCAATTAAAAACCCTTGAAAGCCATGTTGTTTTAAATCAACAATCGTATCAGGATTACTAATTCCACTTTCAGAAATTCGGACATAATGAGCGGGAATTTTATGAAATAACTCCTTAGAGTGTTGTAAGTCCACTTTAAACGTTTTTAGGTTCCGATTGTTGACGCCAACGATGTCTATATCTTCTGTTAATTTAGGCAATTGTTCCGCCGAGTGAATTTCAGTCAAGACTTCTAATCCTAATGATTTTGCAAATTTCGCTAAACGAGCTAAATGATCTTTTTCTAAACATTCCGCAATTAACAAAATAACATCTGCCCCAAGTGCTTTGGCCTCTAGCAATTGATATTCATCAACGATAAATTCTTTTCTTAGAATAGGCACCTCATTATGCTTTCTAGCTATAATTAAATCAGTACTAGTTCCTTTAAAGAATTTAGTATCTGTCAATACAGAAATACCCGAAACGCCTGCCTTTGCATAGGCAGTTGTTACATCCTCTACTTTCGAGGTAGTGTTAATATCTTGTTTAGAGGGAGAAAAGCGTTTAAACTCTGCTATAATACCAGATTTGTCTGGTCGTAGTAGAAATTCTTTTAGAGAATATACGTCTCTATTAAAGTGCCGACTCCGCTCCAGTTGTTTCGTAGAGACTATTTGCTTTCTACCACCTACTTCAATCTTCTTATGCGCAACTATTCTTTCTAAAATATCCATACTATATCGTCAATATTGAATTTTAAACATATTTTGTCTTAACAATACGTGAATTTTAAACACATAGGCACATAGAATACATAGCTATGTGTTCTATGTGCCTATGTGTTTAATAAAAACACCTATCAAAGCTACAAAAATAAGACTTTATTGTTTCTGCTCTTACTCGAATTCAAAAACATACTTTACTCGTTCTAATACGGGCATATCCAACACAGGGTCTATATTTTTCAACCAAATATCAATTTCAATAGTTTCTGATTCGTCCTTTTGATTACTATCAAATATTGCGGTTATAGTACCAGACTCCCCTGGCTTAATAGCAGAATAAGGCCTTTCTAATACTTCGGTACAATCACAGACAGAAATCAAGTCAATTTCTAAATCAGCATCGCCCGTATTTTTAAAGGTATAGCTAAGCGGTATTTTATCTCCTTTTTTTATGGTACCCAAGTCCAACAGGCGCTTTTCAAAGGTCATCTTTGGAGCTAGGTCTTTAACAGGAATTATTGCAGTTGTTGCGACTGTTGTCTCTTCTACAGGTTCTTTTATCGTTAATGCTACTTTTTTAGCACAGGAAAAAGAACAAAAACTAACTAAAAAGAATAATAATATATTGCGGTTCATTTTAATGATGTTTTTTAAGAAATAATAGGACGAAGTTTTTAGAAAACTTCGGCGTTTATTATTAACGTTCGTCTCTTTCTTTTAGTTTTTTGATAGCAGTTGTTTAAGAATATATTTTTGTTCTAGCGCTTACTTTTAAAGAATGTTCTAGGTTTAGGTATAAATACAAGAACTGCTCCATTCAATCAGACATAAAACATTTCCATTTTCTATTATATTGGCTATATTGAGCTAAGTAATGACAAAACAATAATTTGAACATCTAGGACGGAATCTTTGGCCCTCCTTTTTACTTAAAAAATACTTCCGTAGCTATGCTATGCAAGGATTTTTTAAGTAAAAAGGAGAACAAAATCTTCTCGTCCAGATGACCAACTTATTATTTTGTCATTACTAAAGAAAAGTTACATCACCTATGCTTCGAATTCTAAACCAACTTAGTCCTTTAATTACTGCTTGGCCTGCCATCTTAAAGCGCTATTCTTTGATCGGTTTGTTTATAGCTTTTTTTTTGATCGTTTTTCAACCCTTTGGGACTGCTAATGCACAAATACCTAACAAACTGCTATTTCTTAGCGGATATGGTTGGATTACTTTTATCAGCTTATCTCTTATTAATGGTGGACTACCAAGGCTTTTTCCAAGCTTATTTGAAGAAGAAAAATGGGTAGTTTGGAAGCAAATGTTGTTATTAGCAATTGGTCTAAGTCTTTGCTTTTTGTGTTGCTATTTATACATGAATTTTTGGTTTGGATGGCCATTATCTATTAATAGTTTTCTAGGGTTTTATTCTATTGCATTAGCGATCGCCGTTACGCCAGTTATTATTATTACGTTAGTAGAATATATTTTCCATTTAAAAAATAACCAAGCGGTAGCGAACACGTTCAACGAACAAATTCAGCCGAATGCCTCAAGTGATACGATTATTCGATTTAAAGATGAAAATGACCGAGTGGATTTTACGATTCTTTTAGATCAGTTATTCTTTATCAAAGCGGCTAATAATTACGTAGAGCTTAATTATGTAGAAGAGGAGCAGATCAAAAAGTATTTACTCCGTAATAGTATTCGAAACATGGAGCAACAATTACAAGGCCCTTCTATTAAACGTTGCCATCGTTCTTATATCGTCAATATGGATAAGGTGGGCCGAATAACAGGGAATGCACAAGGCTATAAATTGCACTTTCCTTTTACGGCGGAATATGTGGTGCCTGTTTCTCGATCTAAAGGGAAGGAGTTACTGGAATTGATGAAGGCGTCTTGATTACGTACTGTTG
>JALZWC010000879.1 GCA_023300255.1 Saprospiraceae bacterium
AATTAAGCATAGCTGGGCTACGGTTCCTTTTTTAGGATTTCTTAGAAGTAAAAAGGGCAGTTTAAAATGGCTAATTTATTCTTACACTTTGCCTAAGTATTGAAGTAAGCTAGCTCTAGAAACTAATTATGCATGGTTTGCTAGCTTAGAACTGCCAGTTTTTTTCTAAAAAAAATGTGGTAATCTATTAAGATTAAGGGAAAAGCGCCCCTCTAAAGAGCAGGGGTGATTGATTCTATTTTTAGGCGATTTTTCATAGGTAATTACCAGTTGCCAGTTGATTTTATACGAAGGTTTGGACTGTGCATGCAAATCTTACATCATATATCTTACATCATAAATCATATATCAATCTGATTTTGACTAATTAGCAGATGTATGATTTATGAACTATGATTTATGATTGCTAGAACCAACCATCCCAAACCCCCAAAGGGGAGCGAAATAGGAGAAATGCTGAAAGCAGAAATAATCTTAATAGTCAATCTAATTCTTAATAGCATATAATAAGTAATAAGTCAAATATTTTTGGACTACTAATTAAAAGAACAGCTTAAAATTAAGTAGTTAGTAACGACAAAAACATTACTATGCAAAAGCTTCATTTTGGAAAAATAATAATAAATCAGCACTTACATTTTTTGCTCTTAATACTTTTATCATTTTCCTTCGCCATTGTAAATGGGCAGGAATACGAAATTAAAAATGGAGTAAATATTCAAGCTTCCTATTATAACAGAGGCGTTGTAAATATGGGTTGGGACCTGATGGAAGCTTATCCAGAAATAGAAGCAGTACGGATAGAGATTGAACCTTACAGATCTGCACAAGCAAGAACTTGGATACGAGAAGCACAGGACAAAAACTATCAAGTCATTGCCACCTACCATAACTCTCAACAGCTTGGATCTAATAAAATAGAAGACTTAATAGAAGCTGCTAAATGGTGGCGCAATAATTATAACGTCCTATCAAGTAATAGCCCTTTTATTATTAACATCATGAATGAGTGGGGCAATCATTCCATCACCCCAGAAGAGTACGCCGCTGCTTATAATGAAGTGATTCCAATTATTCGAGAAGTATATGACGGTCCTCTAATCGTAGATGTGCCTGGTTTTGGGCAAGCTACTAAAATTGCAGCGGACGCATTTGCTTTATTTCATGATAAAAAGATTATTTTCTCTGTCCATATTTATACGAGTGCCTTTAATGTAGAAAAAAATAGATGGCTCAATGAAGCCGATCTTTCTTATCTAGCGACAGCAGGTGCTAAATGTATGGTAGGCGAATTTTGTGATGCAGGTAGAGGTGGAGCGGATTGGTGCAGTTTAGTAGATTACTGCTATCAAAATAACTGGCCAATCTTTGGTTGGGCTTGGAACGGAGACGGTGGCACCATGAATATGATAGAACCGCACTGGCGAAATCAGCCATTAGCTACTTCTTTTAATCCTACTCCATTAATGGATCGAATCATCAATAAATTAGCGGGTGTTCCATGTTTTACTCAAGCAAATAAAAATTGTACAAACGAATTAATTGGTAGTCCATGCAACGATAATAATGCTTACACTATCAACGACCGTTATAATGAAAATTGTCATTGTACTGGAAATTTTACTAATTTCTTACAAACTGCCAATACAGAATCTTCCTTATTTATATACCCTAATCCGATAGGCAACAACAGTCAATTATTTATTGAATTTATAAAAATCAGTCAACAAGGACAGGTGTCTATCTATAATAGCTTAGGGGTATTAATTTACAGTTTTACTAAAAGAACAACTGACCAAAATATAATAATTGATGCTAGTCTTTTTGAAAATGGGCTCTACTGGGTGGTCTTTCAATCAGGCGAAAAAAATCAAATTACTAAGGCATTTATTAAGTAAGGAATGAGCAAAGAATAAATCAGTCTTCTTGGCTGAGATTATTTTAGAATTCCTTAGAAGCAAAAATGACTAGCCTAAAACTTCCAATTTATTAATTTAAATTGCCTAAGTGTTAGGCAAAGTGTAACGATAAAATAATAACTATAAGATTTGATTACTTCGTTTAATATTTAGTTTATTCATTCTAGACTGAAGCGTGGTGACTCGCATGTCGAGGATTTTAGCAGCCCCTTGTTCCCCACTAATTCTCCAACCAGTATGTTGTAAGACTTCAATAATATGATTGCGTTGAACGGTTTCTAGGCTTTGATAATTCGTAGATTTTAAAATTTTCTTTTTAGGATTAAACCAATTGCCCAAACTTAATTTACCTTCATGCGCCATAATGACGGCTCTTTCGATTAAATTTTCCAACTCTCTGACATTCCCTGGGAAATCATAGGAATTTAAGGTATCAATCACCTTTTGAGGAATTTCTGTAATCTTCCGATCTAATTTATTTCCTAATTTTTCACAGAAATATTTAGTCAATATAGAAATATCTTCTTTTCGTTCTCTTAATGGAATACTATGTATTGGGAATACATTAATCCGATAAAATAGATCTTCTCTAAAATTCCCTGCCTCAATTTCTTTCGGTAAATCTCGATTAGTGGCAGTAATGATCCGAACATCTACCTTTATTAACTTAACTCCCCCTACTGATTCAATCTCCCCTTCTTGAATAGCTCTTAATAATTTGGGTTGTAACCCAATCGGCATCTCTCCAATTTCATCTAGAAATAAAGTACCTCCATCTGCTAGTTCAAATTTTCCTAATTTTTTAGCTAAGGCACCCGTAAAAGCCCCTTTCTCATGTCCAAATAATTCACTTTCAATCAAATCTCCAGGCAATGCTGCACAATTAACTTTTATCATTGGTCGATCAGCACGAGGACTTAATTGATGTAAAGCCCGAGCAATCAATTCTTTTCCAGTACCACTTTCTCCAGTAATTAAAACAGTAGACGAAGTATTTGCTACTCGTTCAATTGATTGTAAAACTTTTTTGAATTTAGGGCTATGACTAATAATCTCGCCAAAATTGTTTTGCACTTCTATCTCCGCTTGTAAATAATTATTTTCTGCTTCTAGCTTTTCTTTAAGTTTTTGTATTTCTAATAATGCGTTTCTTAATACTGCCTCTTTTTGTTTACGTTCACTGATATCTCTAACCATAGAACAAGCATACTCCTTCATTTCAAAACGAATATAATGAGAGCTAACTTCTACCTGTATTTTTTCACCTGCTTTAGTCAAATGCGTTCCTTCAAAGACAACTTGTTTTTCCGCTTTGAGTCGATCCCAAATATCACTAAAAGATGATATTCCTTCTTTTTCGTAAAGCGAAACAATATTCATTTCAGCAAATTCTTCCGCAGAAAAACCATATTTTATAAAAGCATTTTTATTGGCATGTTTTATTATTCCTTCCGAGTTAATCCAAAAAATGGAATCTCCAGCATTTTGTATTGTAAAATCAGAAAGTCTAGCTTGGCGGTCTGCTTCTTTTCTAGCGGTAATATCTCGAATAATCGCACAGCTATATACTTCTCCATTAATTTCTACAAAAATATCTGTAACATCTACTGGAAAAGGAGTGCCATCTTTGCGTATATGACTACTCTCAAAAGTAGAAGTATCACGCTGTTTTTCCTGCCAATGTGTGTTCCATGTCGCTCTATTCATATTTGGGTTAACGTCAAAAATACTTAGCTGTAAAAATTCTTCTCGACTGTACCCCCACACTTTACATGCGATATCATTTACTTCAAAAAAATTGCCCGCTTTATCAAACCAAAATACGGGCTCTGGCAATTCTCTTAAAGCTGCATAAGATATCAGGGATAAATCCTGTTTTGATAATTTCATAACTAAAAATAATTGATTTCTAGAGTAGATAAAGCAAGTAAGATTAACTTACTATTTAGGGATTTTTAGATAATTCTGACAAGTTTATCTAAATAGTAAAAGTAGTTTACACTTGTTAGCCCCATTGGGGCTGAAAGTGTCAACCAGTTAGATAATCTTGTCATAATTCTAAAAAATATAAAATCGTTTATCTACGATATATCGTAATGTTTTTCCATGAATATTTACTATATAAAATATGTCGTTATTAATAATTAATTAATTATCAACAATTTACGCACCTTCTAATTTTTTTAAAACCCATTGGCATAGCGATTGCCTTATTAAGAGTATAACTCATTCTAGAATACAATAACTTATGAATAACTTAGAAAAAGTAAAAACAATATCCGACTTACTTGAGACCTTTAAAAAAAATACTACTCCTGTATTAATTCTATTATGTGTTAGATGTAGTAATAATCAATTTTTGATAAATCAAGCTGTTGAAAAAACAAAAAGAATTTATAATTTAGATTATTATCAACTATCAGAAGAAGTATCTAAAACGATTAAGAAGGAATTGAAAATCATAAAGAATCCTGTTCTAATAGTTATCAAAAATGGTCAGATTAAAGCTCTTTTTAAAGGTGTAATTGCTCAATATCAACTGCAAGAAGTACTCCATAATTTATTACTAGAGGAGCCTTCTCAGAAAACAGGAAGTTGATCAATAAATTTAAAAAACATGAAGACCTTAAATACTAATAAAATTATAAAGCTCTTTCCTACTAGAATTAGAGTCGTTTATAACAAAAAAAATACAATCCCAAAAGGATGCAAAATTATAAAATTAACAAGTAATTAATCGTCCCATATAATACGTTCTGATTTAATTTTAACAAAAACAAATTTTAGTTTTCTAGAATATTCTGAAGAATAAGTATAGAATTGCCCCCCCACAGTAATAGGTAATCTATGCTTATCTTTTTTAGAAATAAGACATACAACTGCCCCCCACGGTAATGAGCAATTTATGTCTACTTCTAGAAATATATTGAAAATCTTAAAACAATACACTCCAATAATTTCAGAATCTTAAAAAAGATCTAACACTTAAGAAAGAGTCAAAATAAGTACCAATAAAATAACTTAAAAATCTCATTCTTTCATAGTTGCTTGTTTAACTCCCGTTCCTTAACCTTAAAAAAAATAATTATGATA
>JALZWC010000880.1 GCA_023300255.1 Saprospiraceae bacterium
AAAAGAACCGTAGCCCAGCTATGCTTAGTTTTTCAGAATTCCTTAGAGTAAAAAATGACTAGCTTAAAACGACCAATTTATTCTCACTTTTTGCCTTACACAACTTCCTAGAGAATAGTTCTATTAGGATTCCTTCTCTTCGATAAAAATATATTAATCTTTTTAGAATCTCTTGGTTCTGAAAAAGAATGTCTCCAATAAGACAAAGGATTATCGTTACTTTAGTTAGTTTTGATGGTCTATATTGTATACTAAACATACTAAAACTACATTTTTAGCAATCCCAAATAGCAAATCCACTCTCCTATTACTATCTAAAAACATCCTTCACCACCACCCTACATAGGGTTGGACACAACTTTTTAAAAATGTTAAAGAGAACTACACTATTAATAGTAGCATTGCTAATAGGAGCGATGCAACTATATGCTACACAAGTGCCTTTGGAAGAAGCTGCTAAAATAGCTAAAGATGTTTTTGCTAGAAATGCTAAAACAGCCACTAAGAATTTACAACAAGTACGAGTGGTTTCTAAATTCGTACAGCAAACCGCTGATGTTCCAAGTTATTATATCTTCAATTTACAGCCGACTGGCTTTGTTATTATCGCAGCGGATGATAGATATAACCCAATTTTAGCTTTCTCTGAGGAAAGCCATATTGATTTTAATAATGAATCAATCAATATTGGGTTAATGGGGACTTTATCTAAACATGAGCAGCAAATTGAATATCTTAGAAAAAACAATATAAAGGCACCTACTGCTGTCAAAACAGAATGGCAGAAACTCAGAAGTGGTTCTGCAACTCGTTCTTCTAGAAGTAATGTTCAGGTAGGTCCGTTAACAACGACTTTATGGGATCAAGGAGAACTGTATAACTCAGTATGTCCTGCGGACGAAACGACTGCTGCTAATGGCCCTGATGGGCGAACCTATTGTGGTTGTGTGCCTATTGCAATGGCGCAATTAGCTAAATACCACAATTTTCCTGTCCAAGGAAATGGTTCTAACCAGTATGAAGACAATAATTTTGGTCCACAATCTGCTGATTTCTGTAGTACTCTTTATAATTGGGACAATATGCCAGATGCATTAACGGAAGTTAATACAGATGTATCCAATTTGATTTATCAAATGGGTGTAGCTTCTTTTACACAATATAGCACAGAGTACACAGAAACTTACTTCTCTTATGTAAGAGATGCTTATGTCAATTACTTCGGTTATGACCAAGCAGCTAATTGGTTTTATGATGGCGACTTTGATCAATTCGCTGTAGTAGCTAAACAAGATTTAGATAGAGGATTACCATTATTATTGACAGGTACATCTACTAATTTCGTAGGTCATACTTGGGTTACAGATGGATATGGATTTTTCTCTGATTCTGATAAAGCAGAATATTTTCACTTCAACTGGGGTTGGGGTGGCAGCAATAATGGCTGGTTTTTAGATTCAGGTACTTCTTGGTTGCCTTTAGAAGGTCAAGGAGATGATGTGGCTGAGATTGTTTATTATTGGGATAGATATGTATTACATAATTTATACCCAGCAGAACAAACTTGCCAAGCACCACCAATGTCAGAAGTAAGTGTCAATGGAATTGCTAATGGTTATGCTTGGTTAAATCTACATAATTTCTATTTAGACCAAGAGATTTCTTTCCGATACAAAGAATCCGGAACTACTAATTGGATTACTACTCCTTCAATCGAAGAAGCTAATCACTTATTGAGCAACTTAAAGTCTGGTACACAATATGAATACCAAGGTAGAAGAAAATGTTGTGCTGGTGGTTGGTCTAGCTATACAGCTACTCAAATATTTGTTTCTAGCGGCGAGCGAGTTAGTGGTCCAGACCCTACAGAATCTACTTGTGATGCCATCGCTATTACTGGTTTAACGACTAGCAGTATTGGTGATAACAATGCATATGTTTATACCACACAACCACTCGGCCAAATCAATAATCAATTTCGATATAGAACACTAGGTACCACTGATTGGACTAATTCTAGTATAGGTACTACTTATTACCGATACTTAAGTGATTTACTAGCTGGCACTCAATACGAATTTCAAGTAAGACAAGAGTGTACTGCCGACGACTGGTCAGATTATTCTACTTCTCAGAATTTCACCACTACAGGTACCGCAGTAAATGGCGGTAGCACTGATAATGGTGGTTCGGATGGAGTTGATAACGGTAGCTCAGACGGCGGTAGCACTGATAATGGTGGTTCAGATGGAGGGAATGATGGTACTACTAACGCTGGTTGTGATTCTAGTATCAATGGTAACAATTTATACACCAGTAGTATCAGTGGTTCAGCTGCCTATGTATATACTCCGCAACCTAATGGCGCTGTAAACAATCAATTCCGGTACCGACCAACAGGTACAAGCACTTGGACGTTAACAAATATTGCTACTAGCTACTATAGATATTTGAGTGAATTATTAGCAGGTACTACTTATGAGTATCAAGTTAGCCAACAATGTGCTGATGGTACTTACTCAGACTTTTCTACTACTGCTTCATTCTCCACTACAGGTACCGCAGTAAATGGCGGTGGCACTGATAACAGTGGTTCAGATGGAGTTGATAACGGTAGTTCAGATGGAGCTGATAACGGTAGCTCAGACGGAAGTAATAATGATGGCGGTAGTACGACAACGACTTGTGATTTGATCATCAGTGGCACTAGCTTATACACTAGTAGTATCAGTGGTTCGGCTGCTTACGTATATACTCCGCAACCATTAGGAGCAGTCAATAATCAATTCCGATACAGACCATCAGGTACTTCTGCTTGGTCGTATACCAATGTAGCGACTACTTACTATCGTTACTTGACGGGTCTTGCAGCTGGAACAACTTATGAATTCCAAGTACAGCAAGAATGTGAAGAACTTATCTGGTCAGAATTTTCTAGCTCTGCTTTCTTTACTACGACTGGCAACTTCCAATCAGAAGGTCCAGCAAACAAACCACATGACTATGCTACCTTCCGAAGATTAGCTGTGGAGCAAACTCCAACAAAGATTCAATTAAGTCCAAATCCAGCTCAAAGAGTGTTTGAATTTACTGCGGATCAAGTTTTTGAAATAGGGGCAACTTTACAGATTTATAATACACAAGGCAAGCAACTACAGTCTATTACATTACCTGCTGGTCAACAGCGACAACGGGTAAGTATCGAGGCATTAAATGCAGGTATCTATTTGGTACAGTACCAAACGGCTACTACTTCTCAGACTTTGAAGTTTGTTAAACGATAATAATTTATAAGAAAGATGAAAAAGGCTTGGCGGAGTAACCGTCAAGCCTTTTTTATTTAAAAATCTGTATCAATATTTCAGGACGTGATATCTATACTCTAGCCCAGAAAACTACGGAGTAGTTGAATAGGAATAACCTAGGATATAATCCTAGGAACCTCAAAACTGAAACTTTCCAGTATGCAATTGTCGCACTCCATTTTTTCGATCTTCAAAATATTTTTTTATAGTAAAAGTAGAAGAAGTAAAAGCTATTTCCTTCCAAGGAATCTCTTCCTCCGTAAATAAACGAACTTCCAGACTTTCCAAAGTAGGTCCAAAATCTAAATCCTGTAAATCTGCTAAAAAGTGCATATATACTTGATTGATTTTAGGAATGCTATACAAGGTATGTAAACCAATAATCTTCACCCCTGACAGCGTTTCTTCCCGCACTTCTCGCACGGCCCCATCTTCTACCGATTCACCATTTTCCATATATCCACCAGGTACATTCCAAAAACCTGTTCTTGGAGAAATGCCTCTTTTACAAAGCAATACCTTATCCTCCCATATAGGCAGTGCGCCTGTAATGACTTTAGGGTTTTGATAATGGATCGTTTCACAATTATCACATACATATCGAGGGATGGAATCCCCTTCGACTGCCTTGAATGTTACCTTATGTCCACAATCGCTACAGAAATTCATTGTTTGTTATATATGTTGAAAAAAGATAAATTTATAAAGAACTATAGATAGTTTATAAAAAAGTAGTAATCCTAGAAACCTTATCATCGGACGGCGCTAGCCATCCGATGATAAGGTTTCGGTAAATTGCCACTTATAAGAAGTTTGAAAAAAAACCACCATCAAGTGGTCAAAGTCTAGTTTTTGAACCTGCCTTCCAAGGAGCGCAGGCAGGCTTGATCTTGACACTTGATCTTAAACTTTAATCTCCTTCGCCATTAACCGAGCCTTTTCTAAATCTTCAATCGTATCCACACCAAAACTAGTTTTCTCCGTAAGCGCCACACTAATAGAATAATTATTCTCTAACCATCGGAGTTGCTCTAAAGATTCTATCCGCTCTAACTGGCCTTGAGGTAATTCAGTTATTTCCAGTAAGGTAGCCCTTTTATAGCCATATATGCCTATATGTTGGTAATAGGTCGCACGCTCCAACCATAAGCTAGGCGAAACACCTCTTAAATAAGGAATAGGACTCCGACTAAAATACATGGCTTCCTGTCGCTCATTTAGAACGACTTTAGCTGTATTAGGATTCAAAAGAGCTGCTGTTGTCTGAAATTTCCGAACCAAAGTAGCAATTTGCACCTCTTTATCCTGAAGACGGGTAATCAACAAATCTATTTGTAGTGGGTCAATAAATGGCTCATCCCCTTGAATGTTAACGATAGCCCCTATATCTTGGAAGTGTTTTGCTACTTCTGCACATCGATCCGTGCCACTGGCATGCGATTGGTCTGTCATTTGTACTAACCCCCCAAAAGACTTTACTTCTTGAATAATTCGTTCATCATCTGTAGCTACGATTACTTTCGACAGTAGTTTTGCTTGAATTGCTTGCTCATATACGCGTTGGATCATTGATTTTCCAGCGATATCCAGTAAAGGTTTGCCAGGTAAACGAGTAGAAGCATATCTGGCGGGGATGATCCCGATAGTTTGCATAGAAATTATATTTTTATAAGAGTAGAGAAGCGAGAGCAGAGAGTAGAGACGTAATACGTTTAAAACTAATGAAATTTTCGTTTTCCAAACGTAATGCAACGTCTCTACTCTCTGTTCTCTACTCTCTGTTCTAAATTTATTATACAAACATACTTGAAAAAACAACACATTCTTATCCTACTCTTATTGGTATTAGGGGCTCCGCTGTACGGTCAATACAACCTGTTTACAGGCGATGACACCTATTACCTTCTGCCACAAGATACTATCTTTCTGAAAATAGAAGGGGCATCAGAAAAAATATTTAAACATAAACTGGCACCAGGACAGACCTTATTCTCCTTATCTAAGTTTTACGGCTTAACAATCAATGAACTTTATTTTTACACCCCTAGCTTAAAGAATAATCCTTATAATATAGGGGATCCCATTAGTATCCCTATACCGAATAGAGCAATTAAGCGATTTAAAGGCAAATATTTTGAACCTTCTCAATATGTACCAGTCTGCTATATGGTAGAACGGGGAGATAATTTATACCATGTATCCAAAAGAATTTTCAAACTGCCACTCGAAACGGTTAAAGAGAAAAATAACTTGACGAGTAACACACTTTCCATAGGCCAAGTGCTAAATGTGGGGTGGATGAGTATCTATGGAATCCCTGATAGTTTGCGCCAATTTAAAGGCCATCCGCTCTGGAAAAGAAGTTTTAACAATAAAAAGAAATACTTTTACCAAAAAGAAGACAAAAAAGAACGGGAAACACGTGGCCCTGCTCTTTGGATAAAGGGCAATGATAATTCTAGAGCCCTAGTTGTTATGCATAGAAAAGCTAAAGAAGGCTCCATTGTAGGGGTAACTAATCCAATGAATAAGCGTACTGTTTATGCAAAAGTAATTGGAAAAATCCCCTATACTTACTCAGCAGATGTAGAGGTTATTGTATCTCCCACTATTGCGAAAATGCTTGGTGTATTGGATGAAAAATTTTATGCTCGTACGCATTATTTGAAATAGATCGCTGCGCTGTGAGATGTCAGACCGCTGCGCTGTCAGACTTATGAGATAAGACCGCTTCGCTGTCAGATCGCTACGCTGTGAGATGTCAGACCGCTGCGCTGTCAGACTTATGACTCGTCCTACACGGTCAACATCATGCATCTGACAGCGAAGCGATCTGACAGTTCCGTTAGCGCAAGCTAACTAGAACGATCTGACTTCTAAAAAGACCGCTGCGCTGTCAGATCGCTGCGCTATGAGACGTCAGACCGCTACGCTGTCAGACTTATGACGTTGACCGTGTGAGATGAATCATACATC
>JALZWC010000881.1 GCA_023300255.1 Saprospiraceae bacterium
TACGAATCGTAATTGAATAACACTACACACCTATATGTCCACCAACAACAAGACCCTACAAATAATTATCAACAGCTTCATCAGTACTACAGGTCTTGGCTTCCCCGCAGTCCTACCCATGCTAGTAGGAGCGATTGTAGACACCCTTGGCTACGACCGAGCAATGGTTGGTTGGATTGCTTCCTCTAATATTTTTGGTATTGCTTTCGGTGGCTTAATAGCCACTTTATTGATTGGCAAAAAGCCTTTAATTCGAATCGTACAAGTGGGTTTAGTGGGCTTATTGCTACTAGATGGTTTGTCTATGTTCGTGACACAACCAATGACGATGCTTGGTGTTCGATTTATTAGTGGCGTGTTTGGCGGACTAGCCTATGCAGGTGGATTAGCCGCTTTTTCTGGCTTAAAGAATCCAATTAAAGCCTATGGGATTTATGTAGTGGTCTACTGTACTTGGAGTGGTATTCTTTTAATGACCTTGCCGTATTTAGTGCAGCAATTTGGTTTGCAAGGAGGCTTTGGTATTCTTGTATTTATGGCTATTGCTAGTTTATTAGGAAGTGGCGTCATTCCAAAATTATCAGGAAACATCAAAGAAAAAGAGATCCCGAATTTAAAAACCTTACTATCTCAAAAAGAAGTCGTGTTGGCCCTATTAGCCTATTTTGCCTTACAAGTTGGTGGCGGTACTATCTGGGCTTATGTAGAAAGAATTGCCAAAGAAGCGAATCTCGATGGAAGTTTGACAGGACAGTTAATGGGCTTAAGTAGTGTGATTGCCATTATAGGTGGTATACTAGTTTTTAAAGTAGGAGATTCTAGAGGGTTAAAATTACCAATATTAGTCGGTGTAGGTGGAATGGCTTTTGGGGCGAGTATGTTATTTCAATCGGCTCAACCAATTATCTTTTTGGCAGCAATTAGTTTATTTGGAGGTGCGTGGAGTATTGCGATTCCTTACTTTCAACAAATACAAGCTGCTTTCGATCACACAGGAAAAGTAGTTTCCTTAGGGACAATTGTCAATACGATGGGGCGAGGAACTGGGCCTGCGGTAGCTGCTTTATTACTTGGCGACCAATCTTTTACAATGGTTATTTGGTTGGCATTGGGCGCTTTTGTCGTAAGCCTATTACTAGTCTTCCCGTTATTGATGAAAAGAGGTAGGGAGAAATAGGGGTAGAAATGAACACGAAGTCACAGAGTTTAATTCTGTTTACAATGTTAGAGTGTCACTATTCAGCATTGGCTGTCGCCAATTAAAAAATGAACGCAGAGCCGCAGAGTTGCAGAGCATATTTGACTCTGCCTCTCTGCGCCTCTGCGTTCAAATTATCTCCCTATTGGCGAATGCCAATAAAAGAAAGCCAGAGGTATGATTAAACTCTAGACTTTTCAAAACAAACAGCTTTAGCTGATGTTGGATAGTTATCCTTAAATTATGTATATAGCGTTCCTTGGAAGGCAGGTTCAATTTTTTCATTGACGATAACCAATGCAGAACAATTACACTAGAATTTTCTCTAGTATTCTCCGTGCTTCTGTGCCTGCCTGGCAAAGCCAACGACAGACAGGTTCAATCCCCCAAGTCTCTTTTCTCCACTCTCGCGGCTCTCTTCTCAAAAAATCACCTCCGTAGCCCCAAACCCATAATTAGGATGGTACTCATTTTTAAAAGTTTTCACTTCTGGCATTTGTATTAAGCGACTAGCAATTTCATTTCGCAATCTCCCCTTACCTAAGCCGTGAATAACAAAAACTCTTGGAACGCCTAAACGAATAGCATCTTCCATATATTTATCAAAATATTCCAGTTGTACCCGCATCGTTTCTGCACTATTCATTTTTCTTCGAGATTCTAATATGCTATCAATATGGAGGTCTATTTCATGACTAAAGTTAGCGTATTCATAGACGTCATTTTCTTCATGTGCTACAAACTCAGGGTTTTCTGTTTGTTTGTTAATGCGAACATTGTTTTTTGTATACGTCTTTAAATCTTCTTGATTATCATCTACTTGGTTTGCAGGATCAAATAAAAAATAAAGATGAACGGGTCGATTGAGTAAAGGGGCGACTGCTATTTTTTTGAAAAATTGTTTCGCTTTTACTTTTACCGTTTGCGTTTGTTTTCCTTCCGTCCCTGCGGTAGTGATTTGCCAGCACTCAATGTTAAAGGTAGGAGAGTCATTAAGGTGGTCATATAAGACTTCATCTAGCAGATAAACAGAAGTTGCTTCTAGCCTACCATTAAAAGATTTTGGGACGGTACTACTTCGTTGCAGTTTGAGACTAAATAGATAATCATAGGCAGTATCATTTAGCAAAAAGACTTTATACTTACTTACATTCCCTTCACTATCATAATCTGGATCAAAAGCTAGCTGTACGCCCACACTCTTTCCACTATATTCTATTTTTTTAGAAGCGGCGGGTACTAGAGAAGATCTCGTTTGTTTACCTACAATAACGGGATGTTTTATATTGGTTGCTACATACTCTTCCTCTAGAATGACATCTTCTGCAAAAACAGGAATTTCCATTCCATCGGATTGTATCCGCACGTTAAGCATGTCATGTTCTAATAATTCTGTGACTTCTCCTTTATCACCTGTATGTTTTAAACGAATTTTCGCACCTACGGAAAAGAGCATTGTTTCTTATATTTTTTGGTTAAATTATTAATAATATATTTTGAGAAGCTATATTTTTTTGCAACTACATTTTTATGCAAACAATTGGTAATCAATTCATTAAAATGTTTTTAAAAACGCGTTAACTATTTAAAAAAGCATTATCTTTAAAAAAATTAAAATGAGAAGCAGCGTAATAAAAGAAATAAACGTTATTAAATCAGTTTAATGACTCAAAATATAAAGCAGCCCCTTATTGCTCTCACTAGTTTTATAACGTATGAAAAATTTAATGAGGGGCTGCCTATTCTTCCTCTAGTATTTCAAAGATTTCGTCTACTTCATCAAAAGATTTAAACCCAACCTTTTCTTCTATTCCTCCTTTAATACTCAATCCATAAGGCTGTATATTCTCTAAAATATCATCTATTTCAGTAGGTTGATAATTGATGCTTAGTAATATTTCCTGTCGTTGACAGAGTGCTTTTAGAAAGGCCATAGAAAACGAAGTTCCCTTCTTTATTTGCTCCCAATCAATTCCATTCTTGTCAAAATCTAGCAAGAAATAGGATACCACATCAAAATATTCCGCTAAGTGGGCTTCGAGATCACTCGCTTGCATAGTTGGTTCTATGACGACCTCCTTGATAATCGTATAGTTTTGCAAACTTTGCAACTGTTCTACTGGTGTATACATACCAACCTGTATAGCTTCTAATTCCAGAAAAGTAATAACTTCTTTTGCTTTTTCGAAATCTAATAGGTCTATCTCTCCTACAATCACTGGCCCTTCTATCCATTCTTTAATTGCTTTTACCTCTGCTAAAGATAACGTATTTTCTGTTGATCTAAGATCAAAGCCTAACCAATCGACATACCAAGCAGCAAAGTATCGAGCATCTGTTAGGTTGGAAATATTACTTGCTTTTATTTTTGTTTTTAACATGTAGTGAACTTCATTGTTAACCGAGAGCGTATAGTATATGAAACGGAGCATCCCGCAGGGTACTATGATTTTATATTATAGTAGGGTTGTTTCTAAATAATAAACACATATCTGAAAATATCTTTTTTTTTGTTAGAAACAACCCTAGTATTATCTAATTTTTTCTCTTTTAATTATCTTATTATTTTTCAAATCAAAAACAATTGGGCTTCCTTTCTTTTCTGGGTTCCAACCATCTTTCAGTGCTTGTTTTATTATTGATTCCGCATCTTTAGGCTTTAGAATCTTTAAATTCAATCCTTCTACATTAGGAAATTCGACCCAGTAGCTATTAATATCAGTATCAAAGTAAACTTCAATTTTCTGACCTTTAAAATTCTCTTTTTCTGCAACGAAAACATTGTACCCATCATTTGGCCCTACTAACCATCTGTATTGGATACCATCAATATTTATTATTCTTGATTTCTTTTTCGGTAGAGCCATATTTATTTAATCACAATAAGCTATTAGTCCAAGATTATCCTTTACGGCATTATCGACAAGTTCAAATAGCTTGTTTACAGATTTTATTTTTAGCTTGCCTTCTCTCAATTCGGGATATGTGGTTAAAATTAGTTTATATAATCCCAAGGTTGATTCTTTGTTTATCCTAAAATCCGCCCAGAAATCAAATCTTTCAGATATTAGATTTTTTTTCTTTAAACCCTCAAAGTCATTTAATTCCAAACCCTCAATTCTCTCCAGCCCTATCTTTTTAGGCCAGTCTGGCTTGGGTGTGTCATCAGATATTTTATAAAAGTCTAAAATTGATTCTTATTGTAGATAACGTAGAATAGAAGCAAAAGTAATAAATGTTATTCCGCATTGGTATAAATTCTAGACATACTCTTAAATTATTGCAATATGACTAATACCAGCCAAGTTTAAAATTTAACTACAAATAGTTGTTTTTTTGACATAAAAAACACATTTTTGAAACAAATAGTTTATATTAAATATTAATAGTAGAATCCCTTTTTGGAGGTAGACTAAGCGTATGTCTAAATTTATACTTCCTAAAAAACTGATAATCAGTCCGTAAGATTTTTTTAGAGAGTCAGCTTGAAAAGCGGTAAAATGCGGCACAACTCAGAGAGTTGTGTTATGGTCATAGCTAAATGTAACACGACTCTCTGAATTGTGCGATTTTTTTTTGGAAAAAACTAAACATTACCGCTTTTTTAGCTGACCATCTATTAAAGAATATCAGATAAAAGTGGCAATGCTACGTGTCGGACACCTTCGAAGGTGTCCGACACGTAATTTGATTATCTATTTAGATATATTTTAACTGGACCACAAACAAACCATGTTTCAAAAATCAATATTACATCTAGATTTAGATGCGTTTTTTGCTGCGGTAGAGGTAAGGGATAATAGTGCACTAAAAGGAAAGCCGCTTATCATCGGAGGAAAGAGTGGTCGGGGAATTGTAGCGAGCTGCACTTATGAAGCACGCCGCTTTGGTATTCATCCCGCTATGCCTATGCAAATGGCGGTACGCTTATGCCCTGATGTGATTGTGTTAAGAGGAGATTATGACAAATATAGTCGGCATTCGAAAGTAGTGACGGATATGATTCAAGAAAAAGCGCCTTTATTTGAAAAGTCGAATATAGATGAATTTTATTTAGACCTAACAGGCATGGATCGGCATGTGGGTTGTTGGAAATGGTCACAGGAATTGCGAACTAATATTATGCAAGAAACGGGCTTGCCTATTTCTTGTGGCTTATCGGTTAATAAGACCGTTAGTAAGATAGGGACGGAAGAATCAAAACCTAATGGACAGCAACTCATCCAAGCAGGAAAAGAAAAACAATTTATAGCGCCTCTTTCTACGCGTAAGTTACCAGGTGTAGGGGTGCAAACTTTCCGAAAATTAGCCTTGATGGGCGTACGAAAAATTAAAACGCTCAGCGAAATTCCTCCTCAACTATTGCAAAGAGAATTTGGTGAAAAAGGGAAAAATCTTTGGCAAAGAGCGAATGGCGTTGACCATTCTGTCTTCATTTGTTCTGCTAAAGCGATTACTTCTTTCAAATCATTAGCTACATTTTCTTTGCCTATCTCCGTAAGTTTAGCATTGATAATTCCTTCTTTTAATTCGTTTCTAGCTATTTCTAATTCTTTAATGACTTTATGAACATTTACTTTAGTTTTCTCCATCAGGTAAGTTGTTTAAAAGGTTTAAATTCTTCATATCCTACAATAGCTAACTCTTACCTATCACTCAAAAAACACATCCATAGTCAACTCATTTTGTACAACCCCAGTAGCATATTGATTTTGTTTTAAACCGAAGGTAGTGATAAGGGTTAGAAAAACAGCTTTCTTAGTTTTGCTTTCTTGTCGGAAAGTAGTTACTTTATTTCTTAAGGTGTTGGCATAAGATTTAGTAATAGTAAAAACACCTTGCGAAAATTTTATTTCACATAAATTAATGACTCGATCTCGTCTATCTAAAATCAAATCTATTTGTATTGCAGGATCACTCTTTTGACTTCTCCAAGAAGAAATCTCTGTATAGACTGCTCCTATGCCCAAGTGTTTTTTGATAGCATCCAAGTGATAAAAGCAAATATATTCGAAAGCATACCCGCTCCATGCTCGCCATTTTGGTTGATCTATTTGGGTCAACCAAGCCCCTTCTCCTACGGCTCGACTATTTTTTATAAACTGTAAATAAAATAAGGAATAAGGATCTGTCAATTGATAGAAACTACCTCTTAAACTTTTTCCGAAAGGGTAGTATTTTCGGATAAATCCACATTGTTCTAGTTCTTCTAAAATTTTTGTAAAAGTACCTCCGTTGGCTAGTTTGGTAGCTTTTACTAAATCCTTTCTAGTCATCCCTTGAGCTTTCTTGGATAATGCCTCTATAATAAGAATGTGTCGTTCGGCTTTATTGAATAAAGAGCGATACAAATTATTAAACTCTGTTCGGAGTAGACCATTCTTACCAAAAAACAAGTGGTCAATATTTTGAGGTATGCTTAATCCCACATCTATAGCTTCCAAGTAAAAAGGAACGCCGCCCATTGCCATATACAGCTGAACAATTTGATACCGATCATATACGGCACCTTTAGCATGTAGAAAAGCCTCTGTTTCTTTTAAAGTGAAAGGCTCTAAATGGATACGAGTTGTCACCCGATTATGCAACCCACCATGATTATTGATCAATTCGTTTATCATCCAAGAAGTAGCAGATCCACAAACAATTAATACAATATCATTGCGGTGAAATGCCCAGCCATTCCAGAAATGTTCGATAGCAGAAATGAAGTCCGACTTAGGTGTATCTAGCCAAGGTAATTCATCTATGAAAACGACTTTTCGTTCATTCGTATTCGTTTCTAAATATTTGATTAACGCTTGGAAAGCGTCAAACCAAGAGGAAGGAATAGGTGTATCCGTTGATGCAGGATAGAATCGATTAAGGGAAGCATGGAAATTAACTAATTGCTTAGATAGACTACCATTGAATAAACCCGTTACATGAAACGCATAGCGATCTCCAAATAATTCTTTGATAAGAAAGGTCTTTCCAACTCTACGTCTACCATACAATGCAACGAATTCTGAACGTTTTCCAGCGTATAGTTGCTGTAGGGTTTTTATTTCTTTGTTTCGACCAAATACGGTAGTAGTTGCCATGATAATAAGTTATAATCAGCTATAAGTGTATAAAAATACATATTTATAGCTGAATATGAAATTGTATTTGGCTATAACAATGCGATTTTTGTGTTTGAAAAGTGGGAGAATGTATTTAAAAAAGTAATCTTTTAGACAAATTCTTTTTTATTATTTTAGTGAAAGGAATTAAATAAGTTGAGCCAGAAGGCGCAGTTATTTTTTCTTCTAAGAAATTCAAAAAATCAGTGCATAGCCTAGCTACGGACTTAT
>JALZWC010000882.1 GCA_023300255.1 Saprospiraceae bacterium
CCTTTAGAAATTGGACAAAGACATTCAGATAAGGCAAAGTGTAAGAATAAATTGGTCGTTTAAAGCTAGACATTTTTTCTTCTAAGGAATGCTAAAAAAAACTAAGCATAGCTGGGCTATGGTTCTTTTTTTTGGATTTCTTAGAAGGAAAAAGGGCAGTTTAAAATGGCTAATTTATTCTTACACTTTGCCTAAGACCTTTTTTAAAGACAAATAGCGAGAAAAGAAGCCATTTTAATGTTAGGTTATTTTTGGTCGACCACTTATCTCTGGGGACTTATATAATAATTTGTCAGTAGGGCTGACAGCATATTTTGAATAAGTTGTAAGGAATAGGCAAATTTGCCTGTTTTGATAAATCCATCTTTCATGTCACAAAAAAGCTTAAAACGAATATGAGGTATAGAAAACCAATGTTATCACTGAAATCATAAAATTTGTGACAAGACAAATTTTTATAAAAAAATGTGTTCTATTAGATTGGTTTGTAGGACTTTGAAGAATAATCCTTTAAACATTACTTTTTATTCAAATACTAATTTTAGTCGACCTTTCTATGACAAATTTCTTTCAAAAATGAATTATTTCCCTTAAATTTGAATTGTATTTGCGACTACTTACTTTTAAAAAGGTAAGATTACACCTCCCGATCATAGAATTTCTCCCCCCTTTAACGTTATTCTACGAAGTGTTTTCTTTCATTAATCATTTTATTGTCAATACTACCCCCCTAGTATTACTACTAATGAGGCTTCCTCCAAATTATGTCACATATTAGTGGTTTTCTATATTGATATAGAAACCAGGGATTGTTATGAACAAGATAAAAAAAGTACTGATCATTGAAGACAACGATTGCTTGTTGCGATTAATGAATCACTATTTTGGAAAACGATATACTGTTTTTCCTACTAGAAATGGTTTGGATGCGATGCGTCATTTAAATGACGGCATCTTACCTGATATAATTTTATTAGACTGGGAAATGCCTGTAATGGGTGGTGAAAAGTTTTTGGAAGGGCTTAAGACTAGTAGCTTTTTTAAAGACATCCCTGTAATTGTTATTTCAGGTAACAAATCAATAGAAGAATTGGAGGATATAGAGGCAAATAGTTGTTTTGAAAAGCCATTTGATCCAACCAAATTGGATGCTCAAATACAATTAGCCTTATCTGAAGCTCAAACTCAAATTTGTACCCCCTAAGCGCCAGTATCTACACAAAAAATAATCTCCCAAAAGTATTATTATTCTATTAACCTAACTTTAGGAAAGACAAACAAACTATGAGTATTACAACTACTTTCGCAGAGGCTACTGCTAGAGAAAGTAAACTATCCGCATCCCCGATGCCAAGTGGATATTTGTTTCTTACACCCCCCTATTTCAAGAATTTGACTAGAGTTCTTGAAAACAGAAGTACATTACCTAAGTCTATTATCGTAGACTTGGATACATTCAAGATCGAACACTTTAGTTTGGCATTGAATAATCTAAGAGAACATAAATATCTATTTAATATACCTGTAATTGGAATATCAAAGGAGCAACGTAACGATACAGCAGCATTGATTGCTGCTGGTTTAGATGATTGTTTTTTTGGAGAACTTGATTGGCCCCTTATAACAAAGAGAATTCAATTTCTTTCTGAGTTCAAAGAACTGCAACAACAAGTACCACACGCAGCAGAATTAAAGGAATATGAGATGCCTTTATCTAAGCGATTGTTTGATATTGTAGTATCTAGTATTATTTTAATTGCTTTATCGCCGCTATTTTTATTAATCGCTATACTAATAAAGTTAGAATCTAAAGGACCTGTATTTTATGCGGCTAAAAGAATCGGTACTGGATACCATGATTTTAACTTCATGAAATTTCGTTCTATGCGGATTAATGCCGATAAAGAATTACAAAAATTAGCACATCTTAATTCTTATGAAGATTGTGTAGATAGTGATAAAGGAGCGGAGAAGAAGGAGAAGAAAAATACTTTCTTCAAAATAAAAAATGATCCACGAGTCACACGGATTGGAAAGATTATTAGAAAAACAAGTATTGACGAATTGCCACAGTTAATAAATGTATTTAAAGGAGAAATGTCCATTATAGGTAATCGCCCCTTACCACTTTATGAGGCAGAGCAATTGACAAAAGACGAATGGGCACAACGCTTTTTAGCGCCCGCAGGAATTACAGGTTTGTGGCAAGTTGATAAACGTGGGAAAGATAATTTAAGTACAGAAGAGAGAGTAGGCCTTGATATTGAGTATGCAAATGGGGTGTCTTTATTTACAGATCTTAAAATTATGTTAAGAACAATCCCAGCGATGTGGCAGCGAGATTAAGGTTGATTACAAAAGAGTATCCCCTTGTAGTTTCTAAGGAAGTTGTTTGACCAACTTCTATATTAAAATAACTACCGCCCACTTATTAATAAATAATGAAATCAGATAAATTGGTATCCTTCATAACGGTAAATTATAACCAAATGGAGCTTACACTAGAATTGATTGAATCCATATATAAATATGCTACTGTTTCTTTTGAGATAGTAGTTGTAGATAACAAATCTAGATTTAATCCTAAAGAGACAATCAATAGGTTATATCCGGATGTAAAAGTAATTGTAAGTGGTGTAAACAGGGGCTTTGCTGGCGGTAATAATATTGGCTTGGAGGCGTGCACTGGAACGTACCTATTTTTTATTAATAATGATGCAGTTTTGACTAAGGGAGCGCTTTCTTCTTTATTGGAGACATTCAAAGAGTATCCTAAAGCAGGAATAGTATGTCCATTAATTTGCTACTATCCTGAAGACAATGCGACTACAGACATTATTCAATATGCAGGTGCGACTAATGTACATCCTTTCACTGGGAGGAATAAAATTCTAGGTGAAAGGGAAATCGACCAAAGACAATACCGTCAGTCAAAGCCCACTTTTTATGCACATGGTGCAGCTATGATCGTTCCTAGAACCGTAATTGATGAGGTAGGATCTATGTCTGAAGATTACTTTTTGTATTATGAAGAATTAGATTGGAGCGAAAGAATCAGAAAGGCAGGGTATTCTATTATTATGGAACCTAAAGCCAAAGTGTATCATAAAGAGTCGGTTTCTGTGGGTAAATTGAACCCTATGAAGACGTACTATTTAACTCGGAATCGTATCTTGTTTATGGCGACGAACAGGCGCAAAGTTGAGTTTATCCTCTTTGCCCTGTTCCTTTTGCTGTTCACCATTCCCAAGAGTGTGGTAAAATATATTATAAATGGGCAAAAGGCTCATTTGAGAGCATTTTGTAAAGCTATTTTATGGCATTTTAGAACGGATCGTTCTCCTGTTGCCAATTTATAGTAGCGTATCCTAGTCATCAACCAAACTTACTGATGACTAGGATCTTTTATTATACTCCAAACGGGACAAAAGTGTGACTTTGAGATTGATGTTTTGTACGGGCAAACCCTTGTGGTGGCCCTGCGATTAGGGCCACCACAAGGGTTTGCCCGTACCAGTGTAGAATCACAAATTTATCTCGTGTGAAGTATAGATTTCATTATTGACAAATAGGAAATCTTTCATTTTAGTTGTATATTGCTTATATACTCCTTTTAAAATTTACCCTTCCTTAGTTATTCCTTTTCATATATTAAAAGACTCATTAAATAACTAAATGCTTTACAGCATTATAGATTTCATACCTATACTTATTATCATGGAACTCATCTACCTTATTATTAGTGGTATATTCTTCTTCTTTCTAGTATTTCCTTTTTTAACCGTGCTACTCGCACAGTTTTTTAAAAAGGAAAAACTGAGCAAAGAAATAAAAAAAGAATATGATTTTGGCTGTATTATTACGGCCTATAAGAATAGTGAAATTACAAAGCCTCTAGTACGTTCTTTATTAAAGCAAAAGCATCAGAATTACCATGTTTATGTAGTGGCAGATGCTTGTGATCCAATAGACTACGGTATTGAAGATGACAGATTGACTGTTTTTTTTCCAAAGCCTGCGCTTAATTTAAAAGCTAAGTCGATTATCCATGCAGTAGAAAACTTCGTAAGACCTCACGAGTATATTACGATCTTAGATGCGGATAATGTATTGAAACCAGATTTTTTAACAGAGATAAATCGGTATACGAATCAAGGTTATAGAAGTATTCAAGGTCAGCGAACGGCTAAAAACTTAGATACTGTTTATGCTTGCGCAGATGCCATTGGAGAATTTTATAAAAACTACATTGAGCGATATGTCCCTTATTTAATCGGTTCCTCTTCCGTTATTTCTGGTTCAGGAATGGCAGTGGAAGCAGAATTGTATAAAGCTTATCTATATGGGGATGATATTCAGCAAGGGAAACATCTTTGGAAGAAAATGCTCCAAGAAGATAAAATATTACAAAATTTTTTACTAAGGAGAAAAGAGAAAATTGTCTTTGCAAAAGATGCTATTGTGTATGATGAAAAAGTAACAGAAGCCAATCAAGTAGAAACACAAAGAAGTAGATGGCTCTATTCTTATTTTCAAAATTTACCTAATTCTTCTGGCCTAATACTTAAAGGAATTTTTAATTTAAATTGGAATCAATTTTTATTCGGATGGATAACGATAGCACCACCTTTATTTATTTTACTATTTCTTTCTGGTGCTATGATGTTATTAGGATTCGTTTTTAATCCTATCTACAGTTTAATGATGTTTACTGGGCTTACCGTTTTCGTGTTGACCATCTTTTGGACCTTATATTTATCTAAGGTACCTCCTGCAATTTGGTCTGGTTTATGGGGCATTCCAACCTTCATATTTAAGCAAATAACAGCTTTGTTTAAAATGGCAGATCCCAATAAAAATTTCAAACACTCCGAACACACAAGAAAAGTAAACATAGAAGAAATCACCGATTAACAAATCTCAAAACCCCAAAGCCAAAAGTCCCACCGGGACGACATCTCATTAGACATAAGAAATGCCCCGCACGAACAGTCCCAACGGGACGACACCCTGTAACCCATGACGTAGTCGTGGGAAAAGTAGACATAAGAAATGCCCCGCACGAACAGTCCCAACGGGACGACACCCTGTAGCCCATGACGTAGTCGTGGGAAAAGTAGACATAAGAAATGCCTCGCACGAACAGTCCCAACGGGACGACACCCTGTAACCCATGACGTAGTCGTGGGAAAGACACCCTGTAGCCCATGACGCAGTCATGGGAACCCAATCGAAAAAATCACCAAATTCATCTAAATTATTCATAATTTTATACTATCCATACAACATTTAGAACGTTTAAGACATTATTCATAGACGATCAATAAAGTGTGGTCAAGGAACAAATAAAATAGAACTATGAATAATATAGCAAGAATAGTAATAACAGGACTATTAGCATTAAGTGCCTTTCTAGCAGGAGTATCTTGGAAAAATAAAGTAGTAGTAGAGCAACAACCTGCAATCAATCAACAAATCATGCCCGCCTCAGAGGAAGCGCCTATAAGAGCAGCTCTTCCACCCAGAGGATTATTGGATGCAGAAAAATCTACAATAGATTTATTTGAAAGAGCAACCCCTTCCGTTGTCTACATTACGACGACTAATATCCAACGCAGTTATTATTCCAGAAATGAAATGGAAATTCCAAGAGGGAGTGGATCAGGATTTATCTGGGACTATGATGGACATATTATTACAAATTATCATGTAATAGATGGAGCAGACCGTGCAACAGTAACACTTTCTGACCAGACTACTTATACGGCTAAGCTAGTAGGGGCAGCACCGACTAAAGATCTAGCCGTATTAAAAATAGAAGCACCTGAAGATAAATTGAATCCAATTCCAACAGGTAAATCTTACAATTTACAAGTAGGTCAATTTGTATTCGCTATTGGCAATCCATTTGGATTAGATCAGACGCTAACGACAGGTATCATTAGTGCATTGGGTAGAGAAATTAACTCCGCAGGAGGTGCGCCTATCAAAGGAGCTATTCAGACAGATGCGGCTATTAATCCAGGTAATTCTGGAGGGCCACTATTGGATTCATCGGGAAGATTGATAGGTGTTAATACGGCTATTTATAGTCCATCAGGTGCTAGTGCGGGTATTGGTTTTTCTATTCCAGTAGATGTAGTCAAATGGGTGATTCCAGATTTAATAAAGTATGGTAAATTACAAAGACCTAGCTTAGGCGTAGAATCTGCTTCCGCAAGAATTACGAATCAATTGGGGATAAACGGTGTTCTGGTAATTAATGTAATTAAGGATAGTGCAGCAGAAAAGGCAGGTATACAACCAACCTATAGAGATTCTCAAGGGCGGCTTCGTCTAGGAGATATTATTAAAGCAGTTAATGACGAAAAAATTAGTAATCATAATGATTTAGTATTGATGTTAGAGGACTATAAAGTCAAGCAAAAAATTATTATGACGGTGGAGCGAGAAGGGGAGTTATATGATATACCAGTGGTGTTAGATTCCGCTAAGTAATGCAATCATAAATCAGATATCTTACCCCATAAATCATATATCCATCTAGGTCAAACCGTGATGGATATATGAGGTATGATTTCTGATGTAAGATGTATGATTTTTTCGCACGTTCAAAATTAGAGGAATTTTATACAATATCTCGAACATCTTATTATCGATTTTGTAACTATAGCAAATTTTTAAATAAAGATATTAGTTTGGGGCATGGGCAAATCATAAATCATAAATCTTACCTCATAAATCATATATCTACCTAGTTCAAAGTGTGATGGATATAGGAGGTATGATTTTTCCGCGCGCTCAGTCAATGATAGCCGGCCAAATCATCTGCCGAAATTTCACAATAGGATCACCAGTCACTTTCCCTTGAGTTTGCTTCATCAAAATACCAATAACCCCTTCTTCAGGATCAGCGAAGTATTGAGTATTAAAATATCCACCCCACTCAAAAGTTCCCTTGCTGCCTTTGCCGCCTTTATCTTGTCCTTTTTGATCTAATACGCCAAAAGCTAATCCATGATAAGATTCATCGCCCCATAAGTCTCGAATATGATTCGCCATTATAAATTGAATAGTTGTTCGACTCAATAGTCGAGTATCATTCAATTGACCATTATTTAGATACATTTGTAAGAAAATCGCATAGTCTTTAGCCGTACTCGATAGACCAGCTCCACCAGAGAAAAAACGTTTAGCCCCTTTAATAGGATAATCTGGATCATAGAAAGTAACAGGATAGTTAACCCATTGCTCTTTTTCTTTTTCATGAATTTTTACCAAACGATCCTTTTTCGAATCGGGTAAATAAAACCAAGTATCAATCATACCAAGTGGCTCAAAAATTCTAGTTTTAAAAAACTGATCTAGCGGCATACCAGAAATGATTTCTACAAAATAGCCGAGTACATCCAAGCCCTCACTATAAGTGAATTTTTCTCCAGGATGATGATGCAATGGCAATTTTGCTAACTTTTTGACACTCTCTTCTATACTAATATTTTCTGTCGTGAATAAGTCTGTTACACCTGCTTTTGCATAGATCTTTTTCATTCTTTCATCCGCATCAATTACTCCATAACCAAGCCCAGAAGTATGCGTTAATAAATGTCGAATTGTGATAGGTTTATTAGCATCTTGAGTGGTATAAATTGTCTTAGATTCTATCAAAGAATCCAATACCTGCATGGTTTTAAACTCAGGAATATAATCGGAGATAGGATCATCTAATCCAAAGTGCCCTTCTTCCCAAAGCATCATAACTGCGGTAGAAGTAATGGCCTTCGTTTGAGAAGCAATTCGGAATATAGCATCTTTTTTCATTGATTTTCCTGCTTCCGTATCCGCCATTCCATAAGCTTTATGATAAACGATTTGTCCTTTCCTAGCTATTAAAGCTACTAGACCTGGTACGTTTTCATCTGCCACAGATTTCTGAAGCATTGCATCAATCTTAGCTAATCTTTCTGCAGACATGCCTACTGTTGCAGGATCAACATCTGATAAAGTAGCTGCTGTTTTTAAAGAAACAGATTGAGCTAGTATTGGGCTACTAATCAATAGAAGAGAGAGTCCAAAAAATAATATTAGCCTTTTCATTAGTTGTTTTTAATTGATGATTCTTTTCTCGTTTTTTATAACTATCCTTTATGCTTTCCAATTTCCCATCCACTCTTAGCTAAATACTTCTCTGCATTGGCAATCGGTAACGGTTCCAGTTGAGTAGCAAAAGTATCATTCCATCGATTAAGAAATCCAAACAAAGCCACTGTCGCTCCGAGTTCAATAATTTGATCCTCTGAAAAATGCTTTCTCAGTTCTACAAAATGATCTGCAGTAACACCATTAGGAACACAACCAGCGGCAAAACCAAAAGCCAGTGCTGCTTTTTCTTTTGCATCAAAAAGAGGACTTGTTTCAAATTCCCAAATAGCCTCCAATTGTTCCGTAGAAGCACCATTGTGTGCTGCTTCACCTATCGTATGCGCTTGGCAATAGAGACACCCTGCTGCTTTACTAGAGATATGCGAGACTAGATTCTTTAAATACAAAGGCACTTTATCTTGTCGCTTCATATTTTTAGCAGTCCAGCCCATATTTTTTATAGCTAATTTAATCCCTATTAATGGAGAAATGTTTTTGCTATTACCAATAATGTTGGCACCAAGTGTGCCGAAACTACCCATGATGCCAGGAATTCTAGCCATCGTTTTCATAGAATTAGGAACAAATCCCATATTTTTTTCTACCAATTCTAATAGAAATTTAAAGGGCTTCAATTTTTCTGGAGAGAGTGGTTTTATTGTTGACATAATTTTGAATATTTTTTGTAAAAAAAATAGGGATTATTGACAAGTTTATCGAAGAACCAAAAGTAGTTTACATTTTTAATGCGACGAACCGCTTTAAGAAACCTTGCTCTTCTAGTAGCCAGCTCACGGGTTTCTCAAAGCTTTGCGAACTCCGTGAGCTGGCTATTAGAAGAGCAAGAGTTCTTAAAGCCTATTCGTCGCTTCTCTAACTCCATGGAAAGGCAATAAGTCTCAACTATTTTGATAAACTTGTCGGATTATTCTATAATAAGTCATACTACTATACATAAGAAAAGAACAGAGAATAGAGAGCAGAGAATAGAGATAAATTTCGCTTAAACCTGCCTGCCAAGGCACGCAGGCAAGAAATGACCAAATTTCGTTGTCTGTAAACGAAATCTGTCTATACTCTCTATTCTCTGCTCTCTGTTCTAGTTCACATGTATAGTAGTATGATAATAAGTAAGTAACTGGACAAAACTAAATTCCTATTTTTAACCACATAGATACATAGAGTACATAGGCTTCTATGCTATGTGTCCTATGTACCTATGTGGTTAAAAAAATCCTATTGTGTTCCTTATTTTTGTCCAATTACTTACTTAAGGTTTGACAAAGTCGCTATAAAGCCCACTAAATTAGTGATCCGCTTTATTTGAAACTACTTCTAATGAGGTATAAATAGACCTAGTTTTTAAAGGTAGTTATTTTTTAGATCAATTCTGTAGTATAAATATGCCAAATATAACTCTGCGACTCTGTGACACTTTGTTCTTTTATATTATATTTGAGCAAAAGAAGATCATTGTTATATTGACAGATTCACTAGTTAGAAAAAAATGACTGCTAAAATAAGAAAACACCTTTCCAAAGACCCTATATTGAAAGAATTAGTAGATACTGTTAAATTAAAAAAGCGGACTGCACAGAATAGTGTATATGAAGCTTTGTTGCGATCTATTAGTTTTCAACAATTATCAGGTAAGGCAGCGACGACTATACATAATCGGTTTTTAGATTTATTCGATGATCTATATCCTCATCCTGTGCACATTCAGCAATTCACAGCAGAAGAATTGCGAGCAGTAGGTTTGTCTAGACAAAAAGCATCTTATATAAAAAATACTGCTGATTTTTTTATCGAACATAATTTAATAGATAAAGATTGGACAAAGGAATCAGATGAAGATATATTAGCCCAATTAACTCAAATTAAAGGAGTTGGTAATTGGACGGTAGAAATGATTTTAATGTTTACTCTTAAACGAATGGACGTATTACCACTCGATGATTTGGTCGTTAGAAATGGAATAGTCCAGTTATACGGAGTAGAGGAGAAAGGTCGAGCTTTGAAAAAAAGACTATTAGAGATCGCAGAACCTTGGCGTCCTTATCGGACAGTGGCTAGCCTGTATTTATGGCAATGGAATGATACTGTTTTATAAACTCAATTTTTAAACTACGGAGTTTTTAATAGAATAGAGAAGCGAAAGCAGATCGCTGTCCTGTGAAAACCATAATGAGATCAACATCATACATCTGACACCCGCGCGCCCTAACGGCAGTCGGGCTGGTCTGACAGTTTCGAAGTATATCGGAACGGCCTGACATCTGACTTCTAAAAATCACAATAAATGAATTTAAATCTAATCAATAAAAATGCATTAGTTTGCGGAAGTTCCAAAGGACTTGGAAAAGCAGCAGCTATTGAACTAGCCAAGTTAGGTGTGAATGTAACACTAGTGGCTAGAAACATAGATCGCATGGGAGAAGTTATGAATGAGCTAGCTAAAATAGGCAAGCAAGATCATGATTTTTTAGTTGCTGATTTTTCAGATAGTCAAGACTTACGTAAAAAAATAAGAGCGCTACTGGCGACCAAACCGATTCATATTTTAGTGAATAATACAGGAGGGCCAAAAGGTGGCGCAATTATAAATGCAAAGGAAGAGGAATTTATACAGGCTTTGCATAATCATTTGATCTGTAATCATCTATTAGCTCAGTTGATTTGGCCAGTTATGAAGAAGGAAGGGTATGGTCGAATTATTAATATAATTTCTACTTCTGTACGTCAACCTATTCTTGGATTAGGGGTGTCTAATACAACTCGTGGGGCAGTGGCAAGTTGGTCTAAAACATTGTCCAATGAATTAGCTCCATTTGGTATAACGGTTAATAATATTCTACCTGGTACGACTAGTACGGAACGGTTAGAAGAGCTTTTGGGAAGTAAGATGAAATCTCAGAATTTGACAAAGGAAGAGGCGGAGCAAATAATGCTAGCGGAAATTCCAATGCAACGTTTTGCGACACCAGAGGAAATTGGAGCGGTGATTGCTTTTGTGGCGAGCCCTGCTGCGTCGTATATTACGGGTACGAATATTCCAGTAGATGGCGGTAAGATTAAAAGTTTGTAAAACAGAGTTGTTTCTAACTAATTTAATATGACAATAGGACAAGAATTTTTAAAAGAATTATCCTTAGAATCAGAAGTAACAAGAAGATATTTAGAACGAGTGCCTTTCGAGCAGAAAGCATTTAAACCTGCGGAACGTTCCGAATCATTGGGCCGATTAGCGATTCATATAGCAGAGATTACCGCATGGTGGATCTCCTGTCTGAAAGAGGAGAAGTTAGACTTTATTGATTTTGAACCAGAAGATATTACTACAACAACCCAATTATTAGTCTATTTTGATATCTTATTAGAAGAAGTAAAAGCGCTTTTAAGCAAAGTAGGAGATGAAGAATTTGAAAAAGAATGGTCCATGACTTATGGCGAAAAAGTGCTTTTTACTTTACCTAAAAAACAAGTAGCCAGAGTCTTTTGTATGAATCATATGATACACCATCGAGCGCAACTTGGGGTATATTTGAGACTATTAGATATTCCTGTTCCAGCAGCTTATGGCCCTTCTGCGGATGAGGAAGAGGTATTGCTTATTAAGAATTTTATGCTTTAGAGATCATTTAGGCAAAGAGTAAGAATAAATTAGCCATTTTAACCTGCCCAGCAAGCCCGTCCGCTTTGCGGTTCACTTGCTCTGCAAGCTCATCCTCTAAGAAGT
>JALZWC010000883.1 GCA_023300255.1 Saprospiraceae bacterium
TCCCATTGTAAAGAACCAGAATCTGCATCCAACTTCAACGCCATTTTAGTTTCCTTCGTTCGTAGGTCGGTACTCCAAAGATTCATCTTCTTTTCAAATCGAGACAAGTAATATAACTTATCACCATCTTTTGATAATACGGCATCGCCTAATCTAGAAGAATGGATGGTCAAACGAGAACTTCTATCTTTCATATGATCCCAAGCAAAGGTTAAATCGGTTTCATCTTCTTCATCGTCCTCTGCTGTTGCCTCCTCTGCCATTGACGCTTCTATTTTCTTTTTTTGTTTACCTTTAGCATTCTTAAGTAATTCCTTTTTACTTTTCTCTTTTTCTTTCTTGGCTTTCTCTTTAGCTTCTTTTTGCGCTTCTTCTATTGCCTCTTGTAATTTAAAATCTTCTTCACTCAAATTAAATTTGTCCCAAGTTTCTTGCGTGAAATACATGCTATATACATCGCTTTCAGAACGGCCACTAGTCGCATAAGATTTCAAACCATTTCGATTACTAAACCAGATCATTTGTTTGCCATCATTGACCCATTTTGGACTATAGTCATAATATCCACTTTCATTCAGATTGACTCGCTTTGATCCATCGGCTGCCATTAATAGGACATCACTATTGTTAAGCGATAAATTCCAATCTACTAAAAGCCATTTGCTGTCTGGACTCCATCGGAAGTATTTGTCTCCATCTCGCATATGGTACAAGTCATCAGGTGTTAGCAAAGTAACCGATTTTTTGGTCGCTATATCCATCACTTTAAGGGATCGACGGCCCTCTATAAATGCTACCTTTTTACCATCAGGAGAATAGCGAGCTAAATAGTTATCTGTATCATTACTAATGACAGGTGTTTCTTTTAATAGGGTAGCGGCATAGAAAAACGGTTCTTCTTTTCTGGTTTTTTCCGTTTTATAAACACTCCATTTGCCAGCTCGCTCGCTGCTATATACGACAGACTTTCCTTCGGGCCCCCAAGCCACAAATCGCTCTTGCTCTGGGGTATTAGTTAATCGCTTTGTGAAGGACTCTCCGATAGAAGTGACAAAGACTTCTCCTCTGGCGATAAAAGCAATCTCTTTGCCATTGGGAGAAACCGCCATTTCCCGAATACCTCCACTGATGGAAATAAATTTGTCGTTATTATTTTTTTCTTGTGCTCGAATATTGATGCTTACCTTTTGAGGATTTTGTCCATCTTGTAGGGTATATAATTCTCCATCAAAACAAAAACTCAAAACACCACTCCCCATACTTAAATAACGGACGGGATGTAGCTCAAAAGAAGTCACCTGTGATTTTTGACTAGGATCGGTCAAGGACATTTTATGCACATTGAAACTGCCACTTTTTTCACTCAAATAGTAAATATTTTTTTCATCCTCACTTAAGATAGGTTGGCGATCTTCCCCTTCAAAATTCGTAATCATCTTATGGGTGTCTGATGATACATCATACTGCCAAATATCTCTGGTGATAGAAGAAACGTGGTGTTTCCGAAATTCGTTTTCGCCCCCTTTTTTATCATGGTACAATAATGTCTTTCCGTCTTTGCTAACTTGCACGGCTTCTGCTGGAAACGTGAAAACTTGATTGACTCTTCCGCCACTAGCTGGCACCTTATACAATTCAGATTGTGACCGATGCGGGTATTGGCGATGCTGCGCAATATCCTGTCTAATCGCACCAAATATGACTTGCTTGTCGTCTGCCGAAAAAGTATAGGGAAGTTCATTATTAGAATGAAAGGTTAGTCTCGTGGTAGGCCCGCCCATTGCACTCATGGTATAGATGTCAAAATTACCATAGCGATTAGAAGCGAATGCTATTTGCTGTCCATCTTTACTCCACACGGCACTATAGTCATGGGCATCATGAACGGTTAATTGTACGGCATCGCCACCGCTACTTGGTACTTTGTATAAGTCTCCTTTATAGGTAAAAACGATGTGTTGACCATCTGGAGAGATAGCAGCGGATCGAATCCATTTAGGTTGGATTTGTGCCATTAAGACAAATGGACAAAGAAGTAAGAAATAGAAGAATTTATATTTCATTGTTTACGTTTTTATATCAATTACGTAGCGTTGTAAAATTAAAAAACCAAATAATTTTTTTAAACACATAGGAACATAGATCACATAGCTTTCTATGTGCTCTATGTACCTATGTGGTAAAAAATAAAACTAATTTGTTCAAATATCTATTTAGTTGTTTTAACCGGTAATTCAATTTTAGACACTTGCCCAACTCCTCGGTGAATAAATAAATTCGTGGCTCGACAATTATCTAATTCATTATCAGGGCACAAGGTAGGATTAAATTCAAAATTAGTATAATCTGCACCAGCAATACTGATTCTAATTTGATGTCCTTTTCGGAAGATCCAGGAATTGGGGGTTAGATCAAATCTTAATTTTATTTGTTTGTTATTCGCTAAAGGATTATCGTCATAGCCGCCTTTATCAAAACCATGCCACGGCAAATCAGGTTGGACATCATATAAATAATTCACCTGTTCATCATCTGGGACTAAGCGATGCCAACCTGCTCGCAGTTGTCCTTCGGCAACATAATACACCTTTCCATTTTCATCTACATCACTTAAGTAAACATAAATGTCTGCATCTGCTTGGTCCGCAGAAATACTTAATTCTACGATAGGATTGCCTGTGATTTGAATAGGATTTTCTAGAGCTTGAGTGTTGTAAACTAAGCATTTTTTATCTAGTTCCGTCCGCAGCATCATGGAATCCATAGTGGTAGCCATATTCCAACGATTATCTCCTTCTGCATCATAACCTGAAGCATGACTGAAATCTATAGCATACGAATCTTTATTAATAGCACTAGTATTGATAGCACTAGAATCCGTCGTTAGTGTTTGATTTTCGTCGAAATAATAAGTTTGATAGTTAGCAATATCAGGTGGATAGTTCTGATAGCTTTCCCATCCCTTAAATGCGGTATATAAATTAACAGGAGCTTGTTGATCAAAACCATTATTTATCCCTTTTAAATAATGATCAAAAAATTGCAATTGCAATGAAAGGCTTTGATCTTCAAATGCGCCTTGATAGTTGAATAATTTTGTATAGGGCGGGGTAACCGTTCCCGGAATATGAAAACGATGTGCCATAATAAAATGGATTGGATTACTATCTTTTAAACTACCATATAATTTAGTGATTCCTTCAAATCCATCAAACCAACCGCCAGAAAGTAAGATGGGAATTTTTGAAGCTTTAATACCAGGTACATAAAAAGCAGGAGTCGTATCTTCAATACTCAAAGTATCTCCATAAAAATCCATTTTTGAATCTCTATAGGGCCAGTTTTTAATGACTTCCCCTGTCCATATATCTTCTAAATGTTCTTTCGTATGGTTAAAATAGTAATTGTTTGTTCTTTGGTTACCATCGGCATATTTCGGAGTGGCAGCGTCTACAAATAGATTGCCAGCCGTATTGGTATAGAGTGGAATCTCATCCGAAAAGTCTCCATCTCCATCTTCATCAATCACCGGTTCCGCAGGATATATAGGTAGCATCTCCTCTTTAGCAAAGGCATTTAAATTCATTAGACGCAGTTGCTTATTAAAATTTTCAGACCATTTAGTCATTAGAATTCCTCCTTGCTTTTGTGCTTCCATGTAGATGTCCATACCCATAATAGAAGGATTAATACACTTCAATGCATTTGGTTTTTCACTAGCAATAGCTAATTGAATCCAACCCAAATAAGAAGGGCCGTGCATGCCCACTTTGCCATCACTCCAATCTTGTTTGGCTATCCAATTAATAATTTCAATACCATCCTCTTTTAATTGTGGAGACATAGGAGCCGTATAGCCAGCCGATGCACCTGTCCCGCGCATATCGGCCACCACAATTGCATAGCCATTAGCCGTTAATGTTTGAAGGGCTTTTCGACTGGGTAAGAATGCGTAAACAGGCCCCCAATTGCCGAGGTATGCTTTGGATAGTGCTCTTTCCCACCACTTCATGTCAGGTACAATCATGCTCCGATTGTAAGGAGTGAAAATAAAGATGGTTGGAACTTTTTCTGTTTTACTATTCGTAGGTAGAAAAATATTAGCCGCAATTTTAGTTTCATCTGTTAAAGACACAAAAGTCTTTTGTTTCTCATATTGATTCAATGGAATATTTTGGAGCGAGGCATATTCAAATTCCCCACCTAAGTCAAATGTGATGGCAGGGCCAGGATATTGCCATAACCAAATAAAACCTATGCTCGCCAGTAAAAGGATACTAATTAATAAATACTTTAAGAATTTCATAAGGAGAAAAATATGGAACTGTTACAAGATCGAATATACTATTCACGGGATAAAAAAGTGATTCTTGGATAAGTTTTATTAATTTATCGGATGGCTACGCCCTAACAATTACCCACAAGTGTAAATCTCGTAAAAAGGAGCGTAGCTCCTGCCTAGCGGCACGACAGGTTCGGCTCTGTCTGTAGAAAAATATTTATATAAAACAGATGTGAGGAGCGTAGCTTCGACCCTGTAAAATTCTACAGGGACGAAGCTACGCTCCTTTTTGATATCCAATAGGATAGATGTCTTTCTACAGACAGGGACGAGG
>JALZWC010000884.1 GCA_023300255.1 Saprospiraceae bacterium
GAAAAACTAAGAACAAAATAATCTCGTCGAAATGCAGCATTTATTCTTTCGTCGTTACTAAATATTAAGGCATAAGAATTTCATCAGCATAAATAATATATAATATGAATAATAAAATAAGTCTTATCAGTTTATTGCTAATAACACTATTCATTTCTAATTCCCTACATAGTCAAAACAGTAATGATTTAATAAAGCCTAATGTTATTATCTTTTATGCTGATGATTTAGGTTGGCAAGATGTAGAATTAAATGATTTGGATAAGCCATGTGCTTGGGATACACCAAACATTAAAGAACTGGCTAAGGATGCAATCAATTTCACCAATGCCTATTCTCCTGCACCTACTTGTGGTCCATCAAGAGCTGCGCTGTTAACTGGATTACATCCTGCTAAAACAGGCGTAACACAAGTTGCTGGAGGAACGATTCCAAAGTCTAATAAAAGATCAAAATATATTAGCCCTTTTTTCCCATCAGGATTAATGCCTGATCATTTTACCATTGCAGAAGCTTTACAAATGAATGGTTATAAAACAGGGCATACTGGTAAATGGCATGTGGGAGGTCTTAAGATACAGAGTTCAAAAAATCAAGGATTTGATTTTGTTCATGAATCAAGAGGAGCACATCAAGGTCCAAAAGGTAAGAATAACAGGACTAATTTTTTTGCAACCCATGACAAGAATGATAAATACCGTTTAAGTGAAGAAAAATATTTCCCTTTTACAAAAGAGTCACCTAATGGAATTTCATACCCAACAGATGCGGTTACTGAAAATGCACTTCAATTTATTCAAGATAATAAAGAAGAACCTTTCTTTTTATATTTAGCGCACTGGATGGTTCACTATCCAATACACTCTAAAAACCGTGACTTATTACAATACTATTGTGACAAGCTAGGAATGGAGTTTCCAAAAGAAGATGTTCCAATGACTAAAGGAGGACAAAACAACCCTTATTTCGGAGCCATGGTAACTACTTTAGATTGGAGCTTAGGTCGTGTGGTAGATTTGTTAAAGAAAACAGATGATCCAAGAAATCCAGGAAAAAAATTATACGAAACTACCTATATCTTTTTCTCATCTGATAATGGAGGCGCAGAAAAAAGAAAAGATGAAGTAATGTCTGACAATGCACCTTTAGATAAAGGTAAAAAGTATACTGAAGAAGGTGGTATTAGAGTACCTATGCTTATTTCAGGTCCTAATATTGTAAAAGGAAAAACAAATGATGTTTTGATTAATCAGTTAGATTATTATCCAACTATTTTAAGTCTTACAAATAGTAAAATACCTACTAAATACAGCTCGGATTTTGATGGGTTAAATATTTCTAATGTTTTGTTTAATAATGAAAATGCTGTTAAAAATAGCAACGGAACCACTAGAGCCGATTTATGGTGGCATTATCCATATGGTGTAGAGACTCAAAATCAGTCTGCTATAAGATCTAGGGATTATAAACTATATAAAAAGGTTGAAACAGATAGTTATGTATTGCACCGTTTGTATAAAGATGGAAAACGACACGATTTAGAAGAGCAGCATGATATAGCGGAGCAAGAACCAAAAGTGGTTAAAGAGTTGTCTGAAAAACTGGAAAATTACATCAAAGATTACGATGCTGAATTGCCTTATAAAGATCCTTCAAAATTTAAGAACGAAACGAAAAATATAGCTGCGCTTCCAAGTATTATAACAGATGATTTTGATGCTACATCTCGTAAAGTTTCTATTCAATTAGAAAAAGGAAAATCTCAGGTAGAAAGAGCTTATGTACTTATTAAAATAGGAAACCCGATAAAAGTCAGTAAAAATGGAAAGAAGAAGAAACAAAAGAAACATTCAACAACCTATATAAAAATACCTGTTGACTCTAGTAAAAACAAGTTGGAATATACGGTAACGCTACCCAAAGAAGCTAGAGAATATATTTTTATTGCCACTGATGAAAATAGATTCATTGTAAAAGGAGAATTGCATAAAATTGACTAATTAAATTTTGTGAGTAGAAACAGGAATCATTTACAAAAATGCATTTGTCGTTTAGTAACGACGAAAGAATAAGTTCGTCGTCTGGGCGAGATTATTTTGTTCTCAGTTTTTCCCTGCCTGCGTGTCTTGGCAGGCAGGTTAAAAAATCCTTGCATAGCTGGGCTACGGAAGTATTTTTTAAGGAAAAATGAGGGCAAAAGAAGCCGTCCAGATGATGGAGTTATTTTTTTGTCGTTACTTAAGCAGAATTAGAGTAATTATAGACTGTGGAAAGTATAAAAAGCATTAGACTTGTTACCCTTAAAGAAATGGTTAGATGAATTATAGATTTTTTCGATAGTTTTCTTTAAAAAATCAGTGCATAGCCGAGCTACGGACTTATTTTTTAAAGAGAAATAGCGGAAAAAGCTATTTTCAGATAGCTGTTTATTAAAGGGTAACAAGTCTAATGTTAGACAGGTAACCTCCAGTGTCAAATCCAAAGTAACAATGTCTATTTTTTGGACTTGACTTTTCTTGTAATTATTACCCCAAAACTTCATGGGAAGCGCTTTATCTTAACTTTAAAAGACTACTAATTCCATTTCGAATACTTAAAATACTCTTCAATAAAATCTAGTTTTCTAAGTTTATTACAGCTTTCCAAATTGTTTCCCAATTTATCGTGGAAAGTATAATAGAGAAAGACCAATCTAAAAACCTACCCAATCTCAAATTAGTTCCTACCACCCTAACATAAGACGTAACAAAGGTAGTTTCGATCTATTAAAAAAACAATATTTGACTTTAATTTCAAGAATTTTAAAAATGAGTAAAATAAATGTCAGATTTTTAATAGTAAATTTATATCCGTAAAACATTTACTTTTAACTGTATTTTTATTAATTTTGTTAGGGTACAACAAAAATTAAGTAGATATGAAAAAACAAACTGGTAATCGCAAGTACAACTTTCCAGATGCAGATCTCTATATGCAGAGTATTGAACGCATTAAATATGCGCACCGAGACATCAAATATTTCTCTCAGTATAGTTTTGATATAGCTCGGCTGAAAGGATTCAATAATAAATGTGAGAAGTTTCGGGCTTTACCTGATGATGATGAATTGGTAGGTGATCAAATGGTTGTAACCGACAAAAAGAATGCGGCGAGAGAGAAATTAAAGAATGCTATTCGCAGTATCATGACTAAAGTCTCTATTAAATTTAGTAATAGAACGGGGCGATTTAGAAAGTTTGGTACGGCAAAAATTGGAGATATGACGGATGCTCAACTGTTCTTTTGTGGCAGGCGGGTGGCTAGAGTCGCTAGAAAGCAAATAGACTTTTTAGCCGAGGTTGGTATTAATGATACAGCTATCAAGCGAGTATTAGATGCTTGCACTGTGTTTGAAAAAGCAATTAATATTCAACAAGATAAAGTAGCCGACAGAGATATATCTGTTGAAAGACGCGTAGAGATTGGTAATAATATCTATGATGAATTAGTGATTCTTTGTAATATCGGTAAGGATGTATGGGCAGAGACGGATCCTGTCAAATATGAACAGTACACGATCTATGAAAGTAATAATGAGCAGAAAATAGCTAGAAAACAAAAGCAAGCCAGTGCGGCAATTAAAGTGCCGAAAGTGTTGAAGAGTAAGACTAAGAAACCATAATAGGGTCCAATTACAAAACTAAATTAACAAAATAGGGTTGTTTTTAACCACATAGGTACATAGGTCACATAGAGCATAACACCTATGTGATCTATGTACCTATGTGGTTAAAAAAATACGTTTAATTTTGTCCAAATACTTACTTTGTTTTTTCTTCATAAGGTAGTCGCTAGTATTATCTCCGGCAATACGACTCGATACTCTTGCCCAGTTTTTTCATCATACCAAACAATAATATATTTTGCAGAGGCCCTAATAAATTGATAGCCTTTATTTCTGTAGCCTGTTATTTTAGCTTGAAAGTGCTTTGAAAATTTCAGAATATTATGTCCTTTTTCATCTTGAAGAATAGCCGTATCAAAAATATTTTCTCTTAATGTTGCTCCAGAAGTAATTGCTTTTACATTAAAAATAATGGAAGTCAATTTAAAATAACCCAACCAAACATCTTTCATACTACATTCAATAATCAAGGTATCAGGAGATGGATATACTTGTTGATCCTCTTGAAAAGATAAAGCGGCAATGCCTGCTGTCGGAAAAGTAATATTGTTCGTATGGATATACAGATTTTCCTTTGCCCGAGTCATAGCGACGTAGAGCACTCGCTTTCTTTCTTCGGATTGTATTGGATAATTCTTAAGCAAAATAAAAACATTATCAAATTCTTTACCTTTGGATTTGTGCATAGTAGATACTAGTATCGTCTCTTTTTCAGGATGATAAAAGTCTTCTATTCTAATTTCTTTTAAAAAAGTAATCCACGTACTCTTAAATTTTTTGAGATTAACACTTTCATAGGATTGCATTATCCGCTGCATTAAATCTAAATTTTTTGATGCTGGAAATAATTGCTCCATTTTCTTTTTAGCCGACGCCCATTTCTCCTCCGTAATCAATCCAAAATCATCTTGAATATTTTTAAAAATAAAATAGGTGAAGGATTTAAGCTCTAGTAAATCTCGTAGTGAAAAGCCTTGTTTATCAGATATTAATCTCGCAGGAATGCCTATTTGGTTTAATAAACTCGTCACCAAAACAGCTTCTTCATTTTTGTAAGTCAAAACGGCTGTTGTCCCTCCAAGGGTTTTACTTTCTAAATGAGCAATCAATGGTAAAATGAGCTTAGAAAAGTGATATTTTATGATTTCAATCTGACCATTCCGTTGTTTTTGGGCAACTAAGGCTATATTATTTTTTAGCCGCTCTGCAGAAAATGTTGTTTTTAAAAATAGATTAGTAAACGCTAACAAATTATGGTTGGCTCGATAATTTTTAGTGAGTACATATTTTTGAGCATTTTTTCGTTGAATGAAAGCTCGCATAAATTGAACACTTGATCCTCGAAACTCATAGATATTTTGGTCGTCATCTCCTGCCACAATTACTCGAATCTTTTGAGCGCAATTGATAATTGCCATCAAAAAATCATATTCTTCTTGACTGACATCTTGATACTCATCGACTACTACTACACTTTTATTTTTAATTCTATCTAAAGGTATTTCTTCTTGCTCAATGGCCGTTTTCACTAAGGGTAAAATCTTTTGAGATCGTTCAATATCCCCCATTCGTCCTGCTAATTGAAAAGCAAATCCATGGTAGGTGAAAATATCAATATAATAAGCATCTATGCCTACTAGTTTTTGCAATCTGGATTTAAATTCTAAGGCAGCAGGTCTTGAAAAAGTAAGTAATAAAAACTGTTCTGGTTTCACATCTTCCATCAGTAAGAGAGAGGCAACTTTGTGAACAAGTACTCTAGTCTTACCACTTCCAGGGCCTGCTGAAACTAAAATATTATCGTTCTTCGAATCATTGACTACTTTTAATTGTTCGGGCGATAATTGTCCAATAATTTCTTGAAATTTCTCTTCGGTAATAGTTTTCTTAATCTTCCCTCTTCGTCGGCTAAAATACTTACTTAAAAAAGCCTCATAAGGCAGGGTAAAATAGTCCTCTACAAATTGAGTCGCCTCTACGTTATTTCTCAACTGTTTTTTGGCGTACTCTCCTACGATATGAATTTGCTCCGTTTTACTTTCATAAAATTGATCTAATTGCTGATAATCATCTTGGGTATACCGCTTTCGATTATCGTCTATTTTCCGAGTTATTTTCATCGGATTATAGAAAACCATTAGGCCATCCTTTAATTCAATAATTTTCAAATTATGAAAATACAATAAGATAAATTCATAGAATCGTAAAGGCTGTTGAATGTCCTTATGCTCTTGTTCTGTATAGGTTTTTAAATCCAAAACAGAGAACGCTAATAGTTTCTTATCAGTAATATTTTCTTCTTCTTTAGCTAAGGGCAAAAACTCTTTTTCTAAAACGGCTAAACAATAACGAGCAACACTTAATCGTAAAGATAATTGCGTTTTGAATTGTTCATAAGATAAAGTCAATTGTATGCGAAATTGGTCATTCACTTTATCTATTCGTTCCTTTTTGATATATTGGATTTGCGCCCAGTAATTCAAGAGGTCTTTTATAATCACCAAATTACAAGCTATCCCTTTTTCGTTGAGGGTCTCATTAATTTCTCTTAGATAAATATCTTTTCGATATTGGTTTTCATTTGGAAAAACAACCTTAAACATGGCAGCTTCAATAGCTGCAACCTGTTTGAATACATTGACAGAGTTTCGCTTTCCTTGAACCGTAAAAAAATAAGCAGACAAATCTTTGTCATTACTCAATATACCTATTTGCTTGAAAATATTGAGGATAGAAGTTACCTCGTTTTTTTTCATAGCCAAAGATTCCGCAATTCTGTCTACCCTTGTATCCTCTTTAGCCCTTGCACGAGAAATTAAAGTACTAAATACTCTGTTAGCATCTCTCCGTTGCGTTTCTCCAATAAATTGATGTAGGCCTTCCTCCATTTTTTGTTGGGCCTCTTCTACATTTTTAACTAAGATACTTTGTGCAAAAACCTGTGCCACATTTTCTTCTCGTTTCACATATCCCGATTCCTCTAATGCCGAAATAGCGACCTTAACCCTTGTTTCCAAATCTCGCATTTCGGTATCCCAGCCTGCTTTTTTCGCTATCTCTAAAGCTGATTTTGTAAACTTTTTTCGTTTAAAATCTTTAATGCCTTGCCATATTTGATACACTTCTTTTTGACTTAACTTAGAAAGATTCAACAGATTAAAATGCCCATCCAAATCCTTCTTATCATAAAGTACATAGCACTTAGCTTGCAACGCTGGCTTTCGCCCAGCTCGTCCAGATTCTTGAACATAGTTTTCTAGGGAATCAGAAATATTATAATGCACCACCATTTTGACATTATCCTTGTCTACCCCCATTCCGAATGCAGAGGTAGCTACAATAATATTTAAATCCATTCCTTCCGACATAAACTCCTCTTGAATTCGTATCTTTTTATCCCGCTCCATCTTACCATTATAAGCCTTCGCTATGATCCCATCTCGTTGCAATTGATAAGCCAGCTCCTCAGAAGTTTTCACTCGTGCAACATAAACAATTTTAGCCCCTTCTTCTGATAATAAAAGTTCTTTTAGTCGTTCATATTTTTCTTCCTTTCCATCTGTTTTATTGACAAAATAGCTAAGGTTCTTTCTCTTAGTATTCGTCTGATATACGTCAAGTACTAGGTCTATATTTTCAAGAAAATAAGCCTGGATATCTTTTACTACCGCAGGCTTAGCAGTAGCGGTAAAACAAGAAACAGGTATTGGACGCCTCAAACCTTGTATCACTTGTAGCTTTTTTATAAATTTTCCGATGTACAAATAATCTACCCGAAAATCTTGTCCCCAAGAGGAAAAGCAATGTGCCTCATCTATCACAAAACGATTAATAATTCGGCGCTTTAATAAGCGCATAATCGTCTTCGATCGTAGCGATTCTGGAGAAATGTATAATAAATTAGCTCCCCCATTTTCTACTCTTTCAATGGCATCCCTTCGCTCCAAAGGAGAAAGCATTCCATTAATCGTGACCGCATCTGTGATGCTATGTCTATCTTTCAAAACGTCTACTTGATCTTTCATTAAAGACTGCAAAGGAGAAATAACTACCGTTAAAGAACGGTTCGCTTCGCCTTTCATCAAAGCAGGCAATTGAAAAGTTAAAGACTTGCCACCACCTGTTGGAAAAATTGCCAAAAAGGATTGCCCCGCCATAGCAGCTTCTACCACGCGTTCTTGAAGGGCTTGTCCCATATCCCCATCGAATCGCCTGAAACTTTCAAATCCAAAAAATCTTTGTAAGCCTTTGGTAGGAGAAAGTTGTACACAATAAAGGCAACCTTTGTTCCCAGCACAGGTTATTCGAAGTTGATTGAGGATATCAATAGTTGCAGGAAATTGGTGTTTGATCCAAGCAGGTAATAAAGACGAATTATCATCTACAGAAATAATAGCCATTGCAAAAGCTAACTCAATTGGCGTATTTTGGATAAAATGTAATAAATCAGCATCGGCACAAATAGCTTTCGAAAAACCTACTTTAATATAGCTAGCCAATTTTTTTTTATCAGAAACAATAGGTAACTCCGCTAAAGAAATATGTTTAAAAAAGCCATCAAAACCCGCTACATCTTTAAGCAGACTATAATAAATAATCCGTAATGGTCGGGATAGTTTTTGATACGCAATTAACAAGTCTTCTAATAAAGATTTTGTCAATAGGGCATCCGCCAATGGATTGTTGATTTCTGTACCCACTAAGAGATAATCTTTAACTAAATGATGGTAGGGTTTCTTTGGAAAGAATAAAACAGAAAGATAAAGCGTATCTATTATTGATTTTTCAAAAAAAGAATTTGGAAACTGATATTTCTTCAATACAGCAAGGTCATGCCGTAGAATATTATGCCCACAAATCGTATTTGCTTCTCTACTCAATACCTCAAATTTCATTTGTTCTTTACCTCGATATTGACTGCTATTCAATAAAGCCCCATACTCCAAAATCTTTTTGGACTTGGGGTCTACTTCTAAATCGAAATAGAATATATTAAGCTTATTGGGCATTTATGGTTGTTTTCTCGACAAGTTTATCTAGTTGGTTGAAATTGCCACAAAGACACGAAGACACAAAGCTAGTTATACTTGATGTTATTCGTATCTTAGAGCTAAGAAGTGTCAACTACTTTTGTGATTTGGATAAACTTGCCATTTTCTCTAAACAAAGTTATAATTTTGGTTGGCATTCAGGTTATAAATGTCATAATAAAATGATCTACACAAAATAAAGAAGGATGAATCGATCAATAAAAAACTTTGAATCATGGATTGATGATAGACACCTGCTCAATAAAGGGAAGAGTTATTGGGAGAGTCATAGTGTTCAGAATCTACAACAAGATGAAGACGACTGGGAAGCTGATGTTCATGGTACAGATGATTATCTAACAAGCTGTATTATCAATAATGGACAAGTGGCAGACTGGTATTGTGATTGCCCCTATGATCATGGTCCAATTTGCAAGCATGTAGTGGCCGTTTTATTCGCTGTAAGAGCGAAACTGTTAAGCACGACAAGTAGCAATAAAACAACTAAAGAAGAAACCAATCCATCCGATCCAATAGCAAAAATCATTGAAAAGTTAGAAGAAAGTGAGTTGCGTAAACTAATAACTTACTTAGCTGGGCGACAAGAAAAAGTTCGATCACATCTATTGTCTAAATATACACATCTCTTAGAAATTGTCTCTAAATCTCAATATGAGCAATTGGTTCGATCTTATATTGAAGCGCATTCAGGAGAACGAGGTGGTTACGTTGACTATCATGATGCTGATCATTTAGGAGATAAATTACTTGCACTAATAGAAGATACTGATTCGAGTACGCCTATGGCAACAGTATATTTATGCGAGACCATTATCCATCAACTGGCATTCGTTTATCAATATGCAGATGATTCTAGTGGTAGCATAGGGGGAGCTATAGGAACAGCTATTTTTACTCTATCTATTTTGTTAGAAGAAGATGAAGAATCCCCTATGGAAGTAATTGACTATATTTTCAATTATACCATCAAAGAATGTAATAAGAAAATCTTCCAAAATTGGGGAGATGATTTACGTGATTTAGCGTGCAACGCTGTTAGAAATAAAGCGCAGGCTGCACAAGCAATGGAAGTATTAAACGAATTCATTGAAGCCAATCAGCAAAAAGAGCATAGAGCATATTATATAGAAGCAGCCGAACGACTAAAGCTAGAGCTATTAGGCATGTACCATGCTCCCGAAGCAGCCGAGAAGCACTTGAATAACAATCTACAGTATACCTCTTTTCGAGAAATGGCTTTGGAAAAAGCAATGAAAAAGAAGAACTACGAACTCGTTCGTCAACTAGCAGAGGCAGGGATTGTCCAAGACAAAGAGAACGCTCCTGGACGAGTAAAGGATTGGAAAAAATGGTTGATTCAGTTATCCAAAGAAACAGGTGATACGACTTCTTTTATAAAAATCAACGAAGAACTGTTCCTTAACAGAGGCGATATGGACTATTATCGAAAACTAAAAGAAATTATTCCAAAAAAGGAATTTAAAGTTAAAATAGAAAGCTATATTCAATATTTCAGGAAAAAAGAAGATACTCGTCGAACACCAATTTTTAATAGCTATGTAGCGTTAATTTTAAAAGAAGAAAACCGTTTGGAAGATTTAATGGCGGAAGTAAAAAAATCGCCTTCCTTACATCTATTAGACCAATACTTTAACTTATTAGGAAAGCCCTTTAAAGAGGACTTTTTACTCCTTTATGGACAACTTATTCGTAGCTATATGGATATGCATACTGGTAGAGGAAAATACCAAGATTGTTGTCGATATATTGATAAAATAATCAACTTAGGTGGATTGCAGACTGCTAAAATAATTGTAGCCAATTGGCGGAAACAATATCCTAGACGACGGGCGATGATGGAGGAATTGGGTCGGTATAAATGGTGATTGATCTACTTGTAAACGTCGATTATTTGGCTGCAAGTCCTTTTTCAGAGCACTTATAGCCAGATTATTGATTTAATTTGGCTGTAAGTGCTATTTTAACTAACTTACAGCCAAATTATTAATTATGAACCTTCCTATAATTGGCCGTCAAAAGGAGATAGTCAAACTTCAGAAGTACCACCAATCCAGAAAATCAGAATTTATCGCCTTATATGGACGACGACGAGTTGGCAAAACCTACCTAGTTCGACAAATATTTCATGGGCAGATGGCTTTCCATTTAACAGGTCTAGCCAATGTAGGAAAAAAAGCACAACTCAGTCAATTTCATGCCGCCCTATTAAATTACTTTCCTGAAAATGAAGATGTTACACCAGCAAAAGATTGGTTTATTGCTTTTAGACAACTCATTGCCTCCATTGAAAAGATAGATAAACCAGGAAAAAAAATCATTTTTCTGGATGAATTACCTTGGTTAGATACTAGAGGAAGTCATTTCTTATCTGGATTAGAACATTTTTGGAATAGCTGGGCTAGTGATAGGACAGATGTTTTATTAATTGTCTGTGGTTCTGCCGCTTCCTGGATGATTAAAAACTTGTTGAATAATAAGGGCGGACTGCATAATCGAGTTACAGGTAGAATCAAGTTAGAACCCTTTAATCTATCCGAGACAGAAACTTTCTTAAAGGATAAACAAATCGCTTATAATCGGTATCAAGTGGTATTGCTATATATGGTTTTTGGTGGTATTCCCTTCTATTTAGAACAAATTGATAATGGACTAAGTGCTATGCAAAATATCAACGAACTTTGTTTTGAAAGAAATGCACCATTTAGGACAGAGTACGATAATTTATACGCTTCTCTTTTCAATAAATCTGAAAGACATATTGCAGTGGTGGAAGCTTTATCTAGTAAAAAGAAAGGATTAATTCGACAGGAAATTATCAAATTGTCCAAACTTCCAGATGGTGGTGGACTAACCAGAATATTAAACGAATTAGAAGAAAGTGGTTTTATAAGAAAGTATCGATCCTTTGGTAAAAAAGAAAGAGAAAGTTTATATCAACTGACTGATTTCTATTCCCTATTCTATCTTAATTTTATTAAAGCGTCAAGCCCAGATGATGAAAATTTCTGGATCAATGCTAT
>JALZWC010000885.1 GCA_023300255.1 Saprospiraceae bacterium
AAAAAATAAGCATAGCTGGGCTACGGTTCTTTTTTTAGGATTTCTTAGAAGTAAAAAGGGCAGTTTAAAATGGCTAATTTATTCTTTCACTTTGCCTTATCTGCTTTCTTTCTTAGAATTAGGGGTTAGCGGCACTTAAAAATAACAGCTTATTCGCCTTGATAGATTTGGCCAAAAATACCAAACGCTTCATGATAAAAAGATTACTTCTACTACCTATTATATTCATTTCAACTGGACTTTTTGCACAGCAAGCCACACAGTACTCTCTGCAAATGTTCAATGAAGCAGGCATTAATCCAGCATATGCGGGACTAGATAATTCATTAGTACTAACTGGTATTTACCGTAATCAATGGCAGGGTCTAGACCAAAGTCCGAATCAACAGAATATCAATATTCATATGCCTGTGTACCGCTTAAGCGGTGGTATTGGCATAAATGTTGACAATGATAGACTAGGTCTTGAACGAAACCTTTTAGCAACATTAGATTATAATTTTCACCTCCCTCTAAATCGTTCTAGCAAAGTATCTTTTGGAATTGGTGCTGGATTCTTTCAAAAATCATTGGATGGTTCAGACATTAGAACTCCTGAAGGAATTTATTCTACAGGTGGTATTAACCATAACGATAATTTACCACTGCCAGAGCGCAACATAAGTATTACTACCCCCACATTTAATGCAGGAGTTTATTATAAATCTGATGCCCTCGAAATTGGGCTATCAAGTAAAAATATACAAGAACCAGAACTGATAGGAGACAATTTTAGTACGACACTCAGTAGAAACTATTTTTTAACAGCATCGTATAATTTAGACTTGTCTGGTAATATTTCTCTACACCCCTCCATCCTTGTAAAAACAGATCAAACAGAGTGGCAATCAGAAATATCTTTATTAGTCAAATATGATGACAATATATTTTTAGGAGGCTCGTTTAGAGGATATAATTCGAATACCATAGATGCAGTTGCCTTAATAGCGGGATTAAACATTAGCGAAAAGATAAAAGTAGCTTACGCTTATGATTTAACGCTCTCAAAATTAAACTGGGTAAGTAACGGAGGCCAGGAGATTCTAATTCAATACAATCTTGGTAGAGAAATAGGTAAAGGTAAACTCCCTAAAGTCATATTTAATCCTAGATTTTAGTAATAATTGTATCGAAACTGTACAATGCTTTGCAAAAAATATAATTAGCTTCTAAATTTCCTAATTATTTTACACTAATAATCTGAAAGAAGGCGTTATGTAATCGGTATACACATATGCAATTAATTGTCGGCTATCATTAAGTTTAAAAGAGAAATTCCTTTTAAAATATATAGATATACCGTTATATTTGCCACTCTATACTTAATAATACCTTCTAGAATCTGATATAGAGCATATGCTCTAAGGCATATTAAAATAATAAATTAAACATTTATGACTGCCCTTTTAACTTCTAAGAAATTCTAAAAAGTGAACCATAGCGCTGCTATGCTTAATTTTTGACCATTCCTTGCAAGCTAAAATAACTAGCCCTAAATAATTGTCCACTTTATTAATTTATCATACCTAGTACTAATTTTAGAAATTTCAAACCGAACTTTATACTAGGGTTTTCCCCTTATTTACAGTAAACATAGGAACGTTAAGATGAGAAAAATTTCAAAAGTTTTATTTTCCCTTATAGTACTTGTTGCTATTACGACTGCTTGTGGTACAAAAGGTGGTGGTGAATTGACGGGTGTTTTAGACCGTCCAGGATGGAAAGGTAATATCAATCCATACGGAATGGTATATATTCCTTCTGGTACCTTACATATAGGTCCTGGTGACCAAGATATGCGAAACACTTACGTACAGAGACCAAAATCAATCTCTATACAAGGTTTCTATATGGATGATACAGAAATCACTAATAATGAGTATCGCCAGTTTGCAAATTGGGTTAGAGATGAAAAAGCCTTACAATATCTAGAATATTGGGAATTGGATGATGATGGAAATGAAACAGGAAAGGTAGATTGGGAATATCAAGATGAAATCGACTGGGAAGATGGAGAAACATTAGGAGATTTATTCTACGAAGAGGAGAGCTTTATCCAAACAGGTGATGAAGCAGAGATGGGTGGAAAAACTGTAAACGTTGAAAAGTTAGTCTACGAATATAAGACCTACGATTGGAAAGCCGCTGCTGCTGCTAGACAGTATGGCGACCTAGATCAATTTGCGACTGAGCATTCTGTTAATATCTATCCTGATATTTTCGTTTGGATCAGAGACTTCTCTTACTCTTACAATGAGCCAATGACCAGAAACTATTTCTGGCACCCAGCTTTCGATGATTACCCAGTAGTCGGCGTTAATTGGAAAATGGCAGACGCATTTGTAAATTGGAGAACAGAATTGTGGAACGATATTAAAGCAACTCAAAAAGGGGAGGTAAACACAGAGGACTTCCGTTTACCAACAGAACATGAGTGGGAATATGCTGCGAGAGGTGGTCATGACTTAGCTCCATATCCTTGGGGTGGTTATTATACTAGAAATGGTAAAGGTTGTTTATTAGCTAACTTTAAGCCAGGTAGAGGTAACTATCCAGAAGACGGTGGTTTATATACGGTAAAAGCAGATTACTATTTTCCAAATGACTTTGGATTATATAATATGGCAGGAAATGTTGCGGAATGGACTTCTTCTGCATACTACGAAAATGCTTACTCTTTCCTTCATGATTTGAACCCAGACATTAGATATGATGCTACAGATGAAGATTCTGATGCAGATATGCGTAAAGTAATTAGAGGAGGCTCTTGGAAAGATGTTGCTTACTTCTTAAGATGTGGTACTCGTCATTGGGAATATCAAGATACTACTAAATCTTATGTTGGATTCCGATCAGCATTGACTTTCTTAGGTCGATCAATCGATGATTTCTAACAACTAA
>JALZWC010000886.1 GCA_023300255.1 Saprospiraceae bacterium
GTTTGTAAACAACCAAATTTCGTTGTTTACAAACGAAATCTGTCTCTACTCTCTATTCTCTGCTCTCTATTCTAATTCCATGTATAGTAGTATGATTTTACGCTCCAAATGGGGTGAAAAAATGATTTTGACTTTTTGTACAGGCAAACCCTTGTGGTTGCCCTAGTCGCAGGGCAACCACAAGGGTTTGCCCGTACAAAAAAATCAAAGCACAGAAAATTGCTCCATCACACTAACACTTAGTGGAATAAATTGCTTCCCTGTCCACTCTCCAAATAGATTAATAGGATGGCCACCACTCATAGCAATCAATTGCCATTGTTCGGATGGAGAAACGGATATTGGAATGATATGATTATTGGAATCGACTAAAATTAAGGTTTCTTTATCTAGAGTAGGGGTGACTTCTTCCAAAGCACAAGGATGATTAGCCAGCCAAGGATTATTCGCCAAATTAGTAGCGTAGTGATTTAAGAAGTCTGTAAAGCTTGGGAAGCCTACGATTCGTTTGATGTACTTTTTATCTAATTGTTTTTTTTCTTTAAGGGCTACTCGTAAGGGAGTATTAGAAGGATAATAAACAACAGTTCCTGTAAAAACTTTTCCAGCTACATAATGATTGGTAAAATCGGTACGTCCCCAAGCAAAGTCTAATACCAAGGCATAACGGTGGCTCGTCCAACCATATAACCAGGTCTTACGAGAACGCAGATTATCTTCTTCTTGATGGGCAACGGCTAAAGTCATCCAAGTATCTTGCAAGAGAATACCGTTTTTAAATAAATCTTCTTTTCTCGTATTAACGCCAGCTACCTGCAATAAATCTGTTTGCAAGGGCGCAGGAAGTTGCTCTATATTTTGTAGACCACGGATCAATAAATAAAAACTACTAAGCTCGTCTAGCACGGTTTCATGCCAGTTTTCTTGTTGACCAATAATAGTAGATAAGCGAGTTAATCTTTTACCGATGCCACCTAATTTAGCATCGACCATGCGGGCGGAAATTTCTTTCCAGAAAGAGAAAGGTTGTTGTTCAAGGCTTGCGAGCCCTTGACGGAAGGTGTCTTGTAACCAGTTATCCAATTCTTCCAAACCAGAGGTCATTTGCCCCATACGTTTGGAAGAACTGGAAGAGGTAGAATTGGAAGATTTAGCCATAGACTGGAGCTGGAATACCTAGTGCGGTTAGCGCACGTTCAGAGGCAATTTGTTCTGCACTCTTTTTGTTAAAATCATCTGCAGTCCCCACTTTCTCTCCATCTACTAATACGGCTACTTTAAAACGATCTCTTTTTTCGAACTTGTATCGAGCTAGTACTTTATAGCTAACTGATTTTCCATTCTTTTGAGACCATTCCAATAACTGACTTTTGAAGTTATCATCAGTTGTTTCTAACTCATGAATATCTAAGTATCGACGCAATAGATTGTTAACGACATAGTGTTTGGTACCATTATATCCTTTTTCGATATAAATAGCGCCTACTAATGCTTCTACCGCATTGCCTAGCATAGATCTACTTAAGCGAGTGTTGTTATACTCGGATAATAATACATCTAAGCCCATTTTGTCACCAATCGAGTTAAGCGACTTTCGCTTGACGATCTTAGACCTCATCTTAGTTAAGAATCCCTCATCGCTGTTTGGATATTTTTTGAATAAATAATCCGCAACGATCGTACCTAATACCGCATCTCCTAGGTATTCCAATCGTTCATTATTCTGACTAGCATTTCCTTTTTGGCTGCTATTAGATTTGTGAAAAAACGCTAATTTGTAAAGCGCTAAATTACTTGGAACATACCCTAGTATGCTTTTTAGGCGGTGAGTGAATTCTTTGTCTTGTTCATTTGCAAGAAAATAATTGTACAATTGTTTGCCAATATTAAACACAGTAATTTTTTTGAGGCAACGAATACAGTTTTTAATTGAGTAAGAACACAAAAATACACTACGTCTCGAATACAGTTAAACTAATGATATTGTAAGCAATCAAATACTAAAAGTAAGTGCTTTGGCACCACATTAAATACAATGATCAATAGGGGTATTTAGATAAACAGACTTATCTGAACAGCTAAGGAATGAATCTAGAATAGATTCAGAAATATAGACAAATTAGTTTGGTCACTGTTGAGGAAAAAAGGTAGACGATGCAGGGCATCGGTAAAATTTTTAACGAAAACAAAGACTAAAATAATGAGCTAAAATTCTGAATTTACTTTGACAAGTTCCTAAGGATTGAAATATAAATAAATGTTATTTTTAGGGTCTGTTTTTCCTTCAAGCAAGGCACAAAAATAGGAACGAGCGTGAACTCATGAACCGCCTGCGAACGGGATGTTGCCTTAGAATAAGGAGCGTTTTTATAACGCCGCCTAAAGGAACAAAGACTAGTCTAAAAAGTAATAATTATTTTATTCCGTTCCTAATACACCACACTGTGGTTAGAAAGTAGAATAAATTGTTGTTAATCAACTACTCAAATATGTAACTAATTTACGTTACAATTATGGAATAATTTAAAGAGATGCCTTTTTTTTAAATACCATGTAGTATCTAAAAGTACTTTGGTAAGAAAATAGTTTTAATTTTGGTAGGTAAAACATTTGTACATTATTAAGCTATGATACGTTTTTACTTACAATACTATCAACGGTTAATTTCTAACCGAAGACAATAGTATTTAGCATTTTCGCTAGCTTAAGTATTCATAATTCATTATGAATACTTAAACCACCCATTACTGGATAATCTTAAAAAAATTACATAAGACACAAAATAAATTGATAAATCTATTTTTGTCCTACTACTTAGTATATCGCTTAAAAATAACAGATGCATTATGTCCCCCAAAACCAAAAGTATTGCTTAATACCGCATTTACTTTTTTGGACTGCGCCTCGTTAAACGTTAAATTTAATTTATTATCAATGTCTGGATCATCCGTAAAATGATTAATTGTAGGAGGAATAAAATTGTCTTGAATAGCAAGTATACCTGCTATTGCTTCTACAGCTCCTGCCGCACCTAATAAATGTCCTGTCATTGATTTCGTAGAACTAATATTCATTTTGTAGGCATGATCTCCGAAGACTTTCTGAATAGCTTTGGATTCTGCGATATCACCTAATTTAGTAGATGTACCATGAACATTTACGTAGTTTATATCTTCAGGATTCATTTTTGCATCAGCTAATGCTACTTTCATCACATTTCTTGCACCTAAACCCTCTGGATGAGGAGCCGTCATGTGATAAGCATCAGCTGTCATTCCTCCTCCTGCTACTTCTGCATATATTTTAGCACCTCTTTTTTTGGCGTGCTCGTATTCTTCCAATATCAAGACACCGCCTCCTTCGCCTAAGACAAATCCATTTCTATCTAAATCGAAAGGACGAGATGCTGTCATAGGATCGTCATTTCGGGTAGATAAAGCTTTCATTGCATTAAAGCCACCCATACCTGTCATCGTAATCACTGCCTCAGAACCACCAGCAATTATCACATCTGCTTTTCCAAGTCTAATATAATCAAAAGAATTGATAATAGAATGAGAAGCAGAAGCACATGCAGATACTGTTGCGTAATTAATTCCTCTAAAACCATATTTTATGGAAATAAGTCCAGGCGTAATATCCGGAATCATTTTAGGAATCATAAAAGGATTATATCGCGGCGTTCCAGAACCTCTAGCATGTTCTGTAACATTTTCTTCTAAAGTATGGAGCCCTCCAATTCCTGATCCCCAAATAACACCTGCTCTATCTAAGTCTATTTTCTCTAAATCCAAACCACTATCCTTGATAGCTTCTTCAGAAACGATCATACCGTATTGCGTAAAGAGATCCATTCTACGAATTGCTCTTTTATCTAAATGGTCTGATACACTGAAGTTTGTTAACTCACAAGCAAAAGTTGTTTTGAAATGTGTTGTGTCAAATCTCGTGATAGGACATGCACCACTTACACCATTTTTTAGCCCTTCTGTATATTCTTTAAGATTGTTACCAATGGGGGTGAGGGCACCTAGCCCAGTTACTACAACTCGCTTCATTGATTAGGAGAGTATAAAGATGCTATACAAAACTACTAATTACTATAGTTTTGTTATAACAAGGATGACGATTCTTAAAAGACGGGTGTCTTTTATTTAAAATATTGCAAATAAACGATCTATAAACTTGAAAGACCGCAAAATTCTATCTTGACAAGTTACAATTAATTTATCAACAAACAAAATTATCCATTCGCTGAAGAAATAAGTAATAACTAGACAAAATGTAGAAACTTGCGGTCTTGTTGAGAATGGAGAATAGTAGGAGGATAATTATCCTACAGCACTTTCTATATAGGAAACTGCATCTCCAACAGTAGCTATTGCTTCTGCTTTTTCATCAGGTATGGAAATATCAAATTCCTTCTCTAATTCCATGATTAATTCAACAGTATCCAAAGAATCTGCACCTAAATCATTTGTGAAGCTTGCTTCAAGTGAGATTTCTGATTCATCAACGCCTAATTTGTCAACAATAATTTTTGTGACTCTGTCTGAAATATTTGCCATTTTTATTCAATTTTTTTTACAAAATGCAGTGCAAAGTAAACCATTCATGATAGCATAACCAAAGGTTTTATCTTTTTTTTTGCTTAACTAAAACGTAATACGCTAATTCGTAACACTTTATAAATGAAAATGATCCTATCTTTAATATAATTTTAACAGCTCTTACACGGTTTGCTCTATCTTTTTTTTACTTTTTTAGACTAAACAATAGGGTTTGATTGCGGCTTTTAATTAAAATGTAATCAAAAGAGCTGATAGATTAGTAAAATAAATAGGCGCACTGTACGACTTACTAAAATAATGAAATTAGCGGTTTTATCGCCAATCCTTTTGCACAATTTTTTCTCTACCATACACTTTTGATTATTGAACGGTTTTGTATGGGCAATCCCTTGTGGTTGCCCAAATATGCCACCGAACTAGGGCAACCAGAAGGGATTGCCCATACAAGAATCCTCGATTTTATAAAAGTGTACGGTAGCGAAACAATTTTTAGAATAAGTGCTTTTTTATCAAGGCAATTGACATTATTCGTGTCTTTTAACCACGGATTCACGGATTATGTTAAGTGAAATGCCGTGAATTCGTAATAAAAAAGGGCAACTACTTTTGTGATTTAGATAAACTTGTCAGTAATTGCTATTTTATTATTTAACGTGAGTTTTGGATAAGTGGAAGGTCTGGAAGACCGACCCCGTTAAATATAGACAGACAAACGGGTTCGGTCTTCCAGACCTTTAGGAGACTTTTGGTCCTTTTTCTACAAACAGAGCCGCTCCTCTGGAGCT
>JALZWC010000887.1 GCA_023300255.1 Saprospiraceae bacterium
AATACTTCTATAGAACAACTATACAAGGATTTTTTAAAGAAAATTAAGACCAAAATAATCTACCCAAGAATCTAAACTTATTTCTTCATCATTCCTAAGAATGGTTTATCGGCTACTTAGATATTGTATAGCATTCCAGCAATAGCTGCTGTCAAGAAACAAGCCACTGTACCACCAATCAAAGCCTTAATTCCTAATTCTGTTAATGCTTTTCGTTGCCCAGGAGCAAGTGCACCAATACCACCAATTTGAATACCGATAGAAGCAAAATTGGCAAAACCGCAAAGGGCATAAGTCGCAATAATAATAGATTTAGGATGTAATTCAAACTGTCCATCTACTTTCATGTTATTGAGTTCCGCATAAGCAATGAATTCATTCAAGACGGTTTTTTGTCCTAGTAGCTGTCCTATTTGCATAATGTCAGGAGTAGGTGTTCCTAAAATCCAAGCGATAGGTGCGAATAGTAAGCCTAATAAATAAGTGAAAGTAAATCCTTCAAAACGATTACCTGAAGAACTCACCACATATTCATTCAAGCCTGTCCAGTCGCCAATTGTATTCATTAATATTTGGTTAGCCATACTGATTAATGCGGTAAAAACCAATAACATGACCCCGACATTTACCGCTAACTTTAATCCATCAGAAGTTCCTCTAGAAATGGCATCTAATAAATTACTACCCACATCGCCAGACATGGTCAATTCCTGATTCAGTACGTTCTTAGTTTCTGGATAAAGCATTTTAGCAGTAACAATTGCGGCAGGTGCAGATATAATAGAGGCAGTCAATAGGTGTTTAGCAAAGTACTGCTGTTGTACAGGATCATCACCACCCAAAAAACCTATGTATGCCGCAAATACCCCTCCTGCTATAGTGGCCATACCTCCTGTCATTAAACACATCATTTCGGAACGAGACATACTTTCTAAATAAGGCTTGACGACTAATGGAGCCTCCGTTTGCCCAATAAAGATATTAGCAGCTGCAGCTAAAGATTCAGGACCCGATAAGCCCATACTTTTAGCCATTGCCCATGCCGCCCCCTTGATAATGAATTGAAGAATACCGAAATAGTAGAGGATAGAGGTCAATGCAGAAAAGAAGATAATGGTAGGCAAGACTTGGAAAGCAAAAATATACCCGAAAGTATTGGTATCTGTCACCATACTACCGAACATAAATGTGGCGCCTTCTTCCGTAAATTCTAAAACTTGTCTAAAAAAACCAGCTATGGTATCAAATACTTTACTGATGAGTGGAACTTTTAAAACGGCCAATGCTAATACTAATTGACTAGATATACCTATTCCTACTAACCGCCAACTAATAGCTTTCCTATTGTTACTGAATAAATAGCATATTAACAACATCGTAAATATGCCTAAAAACCCTCTTGCAATATCCATAGTATTTTTTGTGAATGACTTCCTATTTTCTATTTTTGAAACTATAAAAATGGAATAGAGAGCAGGGAAGCGAGAATAGAGATGTATTTCGTTTAGAAAACAGACAAAATTTCATTGTTTTTTAAACGAAATACATCTCTATTCTCTATTCTCGCTTCTCTATTCTAAAACCAGTATGGTTTTAAATCCCCTGTTCAGATGAATCAAAAGTAGCAGTTTACCTTTACATTTTATATTTTGTGCTTTTAAAAATATAATTTAATATGCCAAGACCTTTTATTATCGGGATTACAGGTGGAAGTGGATCTGGAAAAACTACTTTTTTAGAGGAGATTAAAAGACGATTTAGTCAGAAAGAGGTCTGTTTTATTTCGCAAGATGATTACTATGTGCCTAGAGATGAACAGTTTACAGATGAACAAGGTATTAAAAATTTTGATTTACCTAGATCTATAGATAAGAAGGCTTTCAGAAAGGATATTGAAAAGTTAATAGCTGGGGAAAGTATTACGAAAAAAGAGTATGTGTTCAATAATGAATTGAAAAGTCCAAAAATGCTGACTTTTCACGCGGCACCGATTATTGTAGTGGAAGGTTTATTTGTATTTCATTATAAAAAAATCCAACGCCTTTTAGATTTAAAAATCTTTTTGCACGCTAAAGAGAACTTGAAGGTTATACGACGGATTAAAAGAGATCGGGTAGAGCGGAATTATCCTCTGGAAGATGTCTTATATCGATATGAAAATCATGTATTGCCTAGTTTTGAAAAGTATGTAGAGCCGCATCGAGAAAGCGCAGACATCATCATTAACAATAATGAGCAAATGAATATGGGCATTCAAGTGATGTTAGGGTTTATTCGACAACAATTAATGGAAATAAAAATTAAAGGTTAGATTACTAATGATTCTCTTAAGCCTTTCGTTGTCAACGTCATAAGTCTGACATCTGACAGTTCTGTTAGCGCAAGCTAACTAGAACGATCTGACCTCTGACTTCTAGAAAACGCTATTTCCGAAACTCATAAAAATACTCCCCATCATAACCATCATACACTCCACCTAGTGTTATAATACCTCTACTCAATTGTAAGCTTTTGATAATATCATCCACAGAAGTAATTACATCATCATTAATATTCGTAATGATAAAGCCTAGTTCCATATTGGTATCTTGAATAACGCTATGCTTATAAATACTTTTGACATAAACGCCTTTAATAGCTAAGCGATTTTCTTCTGATCTAGTAAGATTTCTAACTTCAAAGCCTAGATCTTCTAATATTTTACCTTTTCTAGCATTTACTAACTCTGTCGTATTGCCTCTGTTTTTTAATATGACAGTAGCTACTTGCTTTTCTGCTTTTCTAAAATAAGAAATTTCAATGGAGTTACCAGGTCGGAATCTTGCGATCTGCTCTTGTAATTCAGGTAAGGTTTTGATTTGAACATTATTGATACCTATGATTACATCATCTATTTGTAAACCCGCATCTTTTGCCCCGCTCTTAGGATGTATATCTGTAATATGCACGCCCGCCACATTTTCTAGTTTTAATCGTTTGGCAGTTGCAACATCCACCTCATCAATGCCGACGCCTAAAATACCTCTTTGGACGATCCCGAAATCTCTAAGATCTCGAATTATTTTTCTAGCCAAATTAGAAGGGATAGCAAACGAATAGCCTTCGTACTTTCCCGAGCGAGTAATAATAGCCGTATTGATCCCCACCAACTCTCCATTTGTATTGACTAATGCGCCACCACTATTACCAGGATTTACCGCTGCATCTGTCTGAATAAAGGATTCGATAGAATATTTATTATCTTTTAGTATATCTATATTTCTACCTTTAGCGCTCACAATACCAGCCGTAACTGTAGATTCTAAATTAAATGGATTACCTACAGCAAGTACCCATTCTCCAATATTTAAAGAATCCGAATTACCAAAAATTAAGTATTCAAATTCACTACCTATTATTTTTAATAAAGCTAAATCTGTTGAGGGATCAGATCCAATCAACTTAGCATCATATTCTCGATGATCCGAAAGGGTCACTTTGAAAGACTTCCCTTCTTCTATTACATGATTATTAGTAACGATATAGCCATCAGGAGAGATTATAACACCAGAGCCTGACGAAGCATTTAAACTTTCCCAGAAGTAATCACCGCCTTGTGAAGATTTAATATTGACCACTCCTGGAGTGGCTTTTTTTGCCCCAACAATAAAGTTGGTAGGGGAGGAAGAAGTAAAATTCCGTTGAATATGACCTGCTAGTAGCTCATCTGTATAGTTGGTATATACGGCAGGGGAGGGGGCTTGAATGATGACTTCTTTGGGTGTTTCTAATGCACGATATATTCCAACTGTAAAGATAGAGCTCAGAAGTGCTGTAATGATAATGACCCAAATTATTCTCATATACCGTTTTTAATAGATTTTGTATAGTAATAAAAACTAATATCAAACTTTAAAGTTCTATATAATTAACGTTTTTTAAAATATAAAATTATTTATAATTTTATACTTTCTTTATATAACCCTAAAAATCCATCCCTCGTTTCATTAGTCCAATAGATTTTTCTTGAACAAAGAGATTATATTTCTTTTTGTCAAAAGTATACAAACTGGCAGGTCTATGGGCCACATTTGTTTGCTTACCAACTAACTTTAAAATGTCCATTTTTTTGATACGAGTTCTGAAATTACGCCTATTTAAGGACACATCTAGGATAGTTTCATACAGTTGTTGTAATTGATGGATAGTAAAGACCTCTGGTAAAAGTTCAAAGCCGATAGGTTGATATCGAATTTTTGCACGGAGCCTTTCTATGGCAACTTCCATAATTTGATCGTGATCAAATGCTAATGGAGGTAATGATTGAATAGGAAACCAACCGACATTTTTAGCATCGGAATCCGCTTGTATTGGGTGTTGACTTAAATTAACAAGTGCATAGTAGGCAACACTTATATTTCTACCTCTAGGATCTCTATTAGGCTGACCAAAGGTATAGAGCTGTTCCATGAATACATCTTTGACACCTGTTTCTTCTTGTAATTCTCTAAGTGCAGCAGTTTTTAAATCTTCCTCCATTTCTACAAAGCCGCCAGGCAAAGCCCAACTATCTTTATATGGATCATTAGCGCGTTGTATTAATAATACCTTTAGTTGGTTGGTATGGTCTAAACCAAATAAAATACAATCAACCGTTACTGCTGGTCTTGGATACTTATAAGTGTATGGCATTCTACTTAGTTTAATTTTCAAACTAAGTTAGTAATGTTTAGACTTTTAAGCAACTTCACTATGTCGTTGGCATATTGCTTATTTTTGTAAGTGATAAGTAAGTACGTGGACAAAACTTAAACGTAATAAATAAACACATAGGCAC
>JALZWC010000888.1 GCA_023300255.1 Saprospiraceae bacterium
ACAACGAAATTTCGTTAATTTTTAAACGAAAACCGTCTCTATTCTCTGCTCTCGGTTCTCTACTCTTTAAAATGTCCAGTAGTGTAATATCCATATAGGCTACTGGACATTTTCAGAAGTCAGAGGTCAGATTGTCTTTACAAAACTGTCAGGTGTCAGACGTAAGACGTTAACAACGTAATGTTTCTAACAGCAAAGGGCGATTTAACAACGTATATTGTCTGACTTCTGATTTCTAAATGTCCAGTAGTGTAATAGGGTTGTTTCTAATGACCAAAAAAATATTTCTATGTTTATAGATACTACTTCCAGAAGTACAGCAGTTGAAATAATGGACGACTTGGAGATGGAAGGAGAATTACTTCGACGTACTTTAGATACCTTAGATACTATCAACAAATGGTTAGGAGGTAACCAAGTTACTTTAAATGGTTTAAAAGAATTGTTGGAAGACGTACCAAAAGATAGAATCATTAAAATAGTAGATATTGGATGCGGTAGTGGTGATATGTTGCGGTTGGTTGCCGAATGTATGCGTAAAGAAGGACGAAAGGTAGAAATTTTAGGGATTGATGCCAATGATTTTACCGTTAATTACGCTAGAAAAAAATCAGTCAAGTATCCTGAAATTAGCTATTTGTGTCAAACCATTCCTTATGAGGGCTTTTTTGATAAAGAATACGATATTTTGCTGTCCACTTTGTTTTTACATCATTTAGAAACAGAAAGTATTTTAGATTTTTTTAAAAAAAGTACGCCGAAAATAAAATTAGGAATCATTGTCAATGATTTACATCGAAGCCAATGGGCTTATTTTTTATTTAATCTATTAACCTTCTTTTTCCCCAATCCGATGATTCGACAAGACGGATTAATTTCGATCTTAAAAGGGTTTAAAAAAGCAGATTTACAAAAAATCTCAAAACAACTACATTTCTCAAACAGCACCATCAAATGGTGTTGGGCATTTCGCTATCAATGGATTATACAACTATAAAAGAACTACAAAAATAATAACTCCTGAATGGTAAAAATAAAAACAGTCGCTAAAGCATTACCCGAATTTAGTCGAACTACAGATGAAATTCTTCCTTACATCGAAACTTGGTTGACTGGACAAGAAGAGCGATTCCAAAGAAAAGTGCTGAAAGTTTTTAGAAATGCGGCGGTAGATAGACGCTATTCTATTATGGATGCGGACGAAATGTTCTCCACTCACGGGTTTGAAGAAAGAAATAATCGTTATATCAAAGGTGTGTTAGCCTTATCAGAAACAGCGTTGCAAAATGCTTTAACCAAAGCAGCTTGGCAACCAAAAGATTTAGATTATATTATTACGGTGAGTTGTACAGGTTTTATGATACCTTCTGTAGATGCCTATTTAATCAATCATTTTGGTATGCGACAAGATATAGTGCGCTTGCCCGTAACGGAAATGGGTTGTGCTGCTGGTGTATCGGGTATTATTTACGCAAAGAATTTTCTAAAAGCCAACCCTGGAAAGCGAGCAGCAGTTATTGCCGTAGAATCACCAATGGCTACTTTTCAACAAGATGATTTTTCTATGGTCAATATTGTAAGTGCTGCCATATTTGGAGATGGGGCAGCTTGTGTCCTATTGTCTTCAGAATCAGAAGCAGAGGGACCAACTATAGTGGATGAAGAAATGTATCATTTTTTCGATTCCACGCACATGATGGGTTTTGCTATGAAAAATTCTGGATTACACATGATTTTAGATCAATCTGTTCCAGCAACGATTTCCGAACATTTTCCAATGATTGTTCATCCCTTTTTAGCTAAATCTAATACCCGAATCGAAGAGATAGATCATTTAATCTTTCATCCAGGGGGTAAAAAAATTGTCTTAACAGTAGAGGCTTTATTTGGTGCTTTAGGCAAAAATATTGATGATACTAAAGAGGTGTTGCGTACTTATGGTAATATGTCAAGTGCTACTGTTTTGTATGTTTTAGAGCGGTTTATGGAACGTAATATCTCAAAAGGAGAAAAGGGATTGATGCTAAGTTTTGGTCCAGGTTTTTCTGCCCAGCGGATTTTGTTAGAATGGTAAATTATTCAAAAATTATTTATGTCAAAAACATTCATCAATAAAAATAATTGGGCAATTATTTTGGGTGGTTCCTCAGGCTTAGGAATGGCAAGTGCCCAAAAGTTAGCATCGGAAGGATTAAATATTTGTATAGTCCATAGAGATCGAAAATCAGTTATGCCTGAAATCGAAAAAGCATTTGAAAAAATAAAAAGTCAGCAAGTAGCTTTATTACATTTCAATATGGATGCTTTAAATATTGCTAAAAGAGGGACTATTATTAGCAGTTTAAAAAAGGAATTAGGTAGCGAAGGAAAAATTAAAGTACTGATTTACAGTATAGCCAAAGGCAATTTAAAACCGATGGTGGCAGCCGATACGCCTACTTTGAAAAATGATGATTTCCATTTAACAATAGAATCTATGGCGATTGGTTTATATGATTGGGTGCAACATCTTTTTCAAGATAAATTATTTGCAGCAGATACTCGAATTATCAGCTTTACGAGTGAAGGGAATCAAAAAGCTTGGCGAAATTATGCCGCTGTTTCTGCGGCAAAAGCAGCATTAGAAGCTATTACGAGAAATATAGCTCTAGAATTTTCAGTACATGGTATTCGGGCAAATTGTTTACAAGCAGGTGTAACAGATACCGCATCTTTTCGAATGATTCCTGGTAGTGAACTGCTAAAAGCTCACAGTTTACTGCGAAACCCTTTTAAGCGGTTGACTACGCCAGAAGATGTGGCAAATGCAGTTTTTTTACTTTGTCAAAAAGAAGCGGCGTGGATTAATGGAACCGTTATTCCTGTAGATGGAGGCGAACATCTTTGTTAAGGCAAAGAGTAAGAATTTTATTCTCACTTTTTGCCTAAGGCAAAATGTAAGAATAAATTGGTCGTTTTAAGCTAGACATTTTTTCTTCTAAGGAATGCTAAAAAATTAAGCATAGCTGGGCTACGGTT
>JALZWC010000889.1 GCA_023300255.1 Saprospiraceae bacterium
ATTCTCGGAAGTCAGATTTAGGACGTTGACGACATACGTTTTGTGTATATGGAATCGAAATGATTTGAGTGTAAAATAATTTTAGGGTAGTCAATTAATTCATCCGATCACTTCCAGTGGTCGGATGAAACGTGCAGTTTGATCCGACCACTGGAAGTGATCGGACCAATTGGGTTGGAATTATCCCAACTTTGTTTTACACTCAATTTTATATAGAGATTTTAAGACTAAAGCTCTCCCTACAAATTTTGCTTTTTCAATTCTTGCACTACAAATTCAGAAGTACGCATAGCTAAGGCCATAATTGTCCAAGTACAATTTTTATCTGCTTGAGAGGTAAATGGACCTGCATCAACGATGAATACATTTTTTGCATCGTGGAGTTGGCACATAGAATTAGTAACGGAAGTATTGGGATCATCGCCCATACGGGTAGTACCTACCTCATGGATAATTTGACCAGGTGCTAATAGACCATAATCTTTATCTTTCCCTGGTTTATCTCCTAGTGGCGTGGCGCCCATTGCATCGAAAATTTCTTCACAAGTATCATGCATATGCTTTGCCTGCAATCGCTCATAGTCGGACCATTTATAATTAAATCGCAAAACAGGAATACCAAATTGATCGACCACATTTGGATCTAACTCACAACGATTGTCATAGCGAGCAATCGCTTCGCCTCTACCTGCAATACCTATTACAGCACCGTAGAAACGTTTGACATCTTCTCTTAATTTATCGCCATATCCACCAACAGTACCTCCGATAAACTTATTAAAGGCACTTACATCAAAACCAAATCCGTAAGAAGGCATGCCCATTCCACCCCATATTTCTAAATGATAACCTCTTGGGAAATCTAATTTCTTATTGTCTAACCACCATGGGGAATAAATATGCAAGCCCCCTACTCCATCTTCGTTATAAGACATATCCCGATTCATCAATTCGGGTACAAAAGCAGATCTACCTGCTCCAGTTGAATCATGTAAATACCGCCCAACAATATCACTACTATTTCCTAAACCATTAGGGTGTTGTTTACTTTTAGAATTCAATAAAATTCTAGCAGAACTACAGGCCGAAGCGCCTAGCATGACGACTTTACCTTTCAGTTGGTATTCTTTTCTATCTTCTTTATTGATATAAGAAACACCCGTTGCTTTACCAGTATCATCTGTAGTGACGGTGCGCACCATCGCATTCGTATACAAATCTACTTGCCCATTTTTTTGTGCAGGAAAAATTAAACAGGAACCCGAAGAGAAATCGGCATATTCTTTACAACCTCGATTGCATTGACTACAATAAAAACAAACCCCTCTATCATTATTCAATTTCTTAGTTAAAATAGACAAGCGAGAGGGGATCACACTTACCCCTGCTTTTCTAGCGCCTTTGATATAATACAACTCATGCAATCGAGGTTTTGGAGGCGGTAAGAAAAATCCATCTGGATCATTGGGCAATCGTTCTTTAGAACCGAAAACCCCAATCATCTTATCCAATTTATCATAGTACGGTTTGATATCCTCATAACTAATCGGCCAGTTTTCTCCTAGGCCATCCACATCTTTATGTTTAAAATCTTTAGGTCCAAAACGCAAAGAAATTCTTCCCCAATGATTCGTTCGTCCACCTAACATTCGAGCCCGCCACCAGAGAAACTCCGTATCTTCTGCCGTTGTATAAGGCTCTCCTTCCACTTTCCAATCTCCCCAAGACATATCAAAATCACCGAATGCTCTTTTAGTACTAGCTCCTCTTCGGGGCGATTCCCAAGGCCATTTCATTTGGGTCTGCGTCGTTGGGTCTTTAGGATCAAAGAAAGGACCAGCTTCTACTAAAGCGACTTTTAGTCCTGCATTTGCTAGTATGTTCGTTGCCATACCCCCTCCTGCGCCAGAGCCTACGATAATCGCATCGTATTCTTTTGCTTGTTCTTTTATTTGCATATTAATAAGGGTCTGTAGTTTGGAATAAGTTTACTGATATGGAAGGTAATAGAAAAAGTAAATAACTAGGTAGGATAAGTTAATAATTTTGGTAGAACGTTTTCTAATCCTATAAGAATGAAACAAATAAGTTCATTAGAATTATATTGAAAACAACTAGAAAGAAGTTGAACTCGAAGAGCCTAGGACCTGTCCAGTCGCCAGAAAGGATGAAATCCATGGTATATCTTACCAATACATATCACAACTACGGAGTAGTTGAACATGAATAACCTCGGATGAAATCCGTGGTACATCTCACCTGCCAGCCAATATCACAACTACGGAGTAGTTGCTAGCCATTGTATATCGTCTCCGACAAGAAGTCTTTCTACTAGATTTGTCAAAGAGTTATATTTCTTTATATTTACACCATTCCTTATTCTCAATAAGATACAAGTATTCTTTACTATAAAAACATATGCAATTAGCCACCCTAATAGAAATTACAGCTGTTATTTTTAGCACCATTTATCTTTTCCTTTTAGTAAAAGAAAATATTTGGTGCTGGCTATTTGGAATAATATCCTCTATTCTAAGTATTTATCTTTTTGTAGAAGCAAAGTTGTATTCAGAATCTATCTTATATGGATTTTATGTCTTAGTCGGCTTTTATGGTTGGTATACTTGGGCTAATATAAAATCAGATAAACCATTGTCTATTAAAGTTTTAGGGATTAAATTTCATGCGATGTGGTTACTACTAGGTATTGTATTCGCTTACCTATTGGGCTATATTTTTCAAAACTATACGGATGCAGATAAATCTTTTATTGATGCACATACGACCGTATTTAGTTTTATAGCCAGTTTCTTAGAAGCGCATAAATATTTATATGCTTGGATCTATTGGATTGTGATCAATGGTATCTCTATATGGCTTTATTTTACGCAAGGTTTGTCCATTTATGCGGGTTTAATGGTGGTGTATTTTGTGATGTCAGGGGTGGGTTTTTGGAAATGGCGACAGCGGTATGTATTACAAACTAACTAATTATTAGATGAAAACATTCGAAGAAACACAAGGCTTTACTCAATGGTGGTTATGGTTATTATTAATTGGTTCTGCCCTTTTTCCAGTTTATGGTATTATTCAGCAAGTCGTTTTAGGAAATCCTGTCGGTGACCGACCATTATCCAATATTGGGATGATCCTATTAATGCTATTCACAGTTGCCTTACTGCTATTTTTCTTTGTCTTAAAACTACAAACCAAAATATATGAACAGGGTATTAAAATGCATTTCTTTCCGCTATCAAAAAAAGAAATAAGTTGGGATCAAATAGCTACTATAGAAGTAATAGATTATGGATTCGTTGGTGGTTGGGGTATTCGATATTCCGCTAAGTACGGAACTGTGTATAATACGAAAGGCAAAATGGGGGTATTAATTAAACCAAAGAAAGGGAAGAAATTCATAATAGGCACTCAACGTCCAGAAGAGTTGAAATCTTTTTTGGATAAGCGATAAGTTTATTAGGGTATTAAGACTATAGCGTTTTTATCATGGATTTACAGATTATAAGTGTTTTACTTAACTTATATAAAATATCGTTCCTAAAATATACTTGTTCAATCTAAATCCCTTATGTATATTTACCCTAGTTTTATTAGTCTTTAAAACAATCTCTACTACTAAGTAGCACATAATGAAAAAAGGTAAAGTCATATTAAAACAAGAGCGTTTTGCTTTAACAATTGAAAGACTCTGTCATCAATTGATAGAAGATTATGACGACTTTTCGAATGCTTGTTTAATCGGAATACAGCTAGGCGGTGTACTCATGGCCGACCGCATTCAACAGCGTTTAATGGACATATTAGAGACGGATGCCATTGACTATGGAAAGTTAGACATCACTTTCTATAGAGATGATTTTAGAACGCGTACCAAACCCTTGAAAGCGAATACCACGGAATTAGATTTCTTGGTAGAGGGCAAAGATGTTATACTCATTGATGATGTCTTGTATACTGGGCGTTCTGTACAAGCCGCTTTAACCGCATTAAATCATTATGGGCGACCAAAAAGCGTCAAGCTAATGACGATGGTAGATCGACGTTTTAATAGACATTTACCGATTCTTGGTGATTATACAGGCATACGTATAGATGCCTTGGATGATGCCTATGTAAAAGTAGAATGGGAAGAAATTGATGGGAAGGATAGTATTTTATTATTTGAAGAAAAAAAGAAGTAAGTGAGGTAATAAGTAAGAGGTAAGAGGTAATAAGTAGGTGGTAGTAATTAATTGACAACCAATACTTTAAAAATCATACTGGGCTACTTTATTTTTCACTAAGCCTTAAATAAAAATGAGCGCATCTCAATTAAGCACTAAGCACCTATTAGGGATTAAGTACATCACTAAAGAAGATATTCAGCTAATCTTTGAAACAGCGGATAACTTTAAAGAAGTGATTAATCGGCCTATCAAAAAAGTACCTTCCCTTAGAGATGTTACCATTGCCAATCTATTTTTTGAAAATTCCACTCGAACAAGAATTTCTTTTGAATTAGCAGAAAAGCGTTTATCCGCAGATGTTGTTAATTTCTCTGCCTCTTCTTCTTCTGTCAAAAAAGGAGAAACCCTATTAGATACGGTCAATAATATTTTATCCATGAAAGTGGATATGGTGGTGATGAGACATCCAGCCCCAGGTGCCCCTGCATTTTTAGCGCAGCATATTGATGCGAATATTATCAACGCAGGTGACGGTACTCATGAACATCCAACACAAGCCTTATTGGATGCTTTTTCTATGCGAGAACAGCTAGGTGATTTGGCAGGGAAGAAGATTGCTATATTCGGAGATATTCTTCACTCTAGAGTTGCATTAAGTAATATTTTTTGTTTGAAAAAATTAGGTGCAGAGGTGACGGTTTGTGGGCCGCCGACTTTAATCCCTAAACATATTGGCTCCTTAGGCGTGAACGTTTCTTATAATGTAAAAGAGACCTTACAATGGTGTGATGTGGCGAATATCTTACGTATTCAATTAGAGCGTCAAGACATCAAATATATTCCTTCCATTAGAGAGTATGCACAGTACTTTGGTATTAATAAATCTTTATTAGATAGTCTTAATAAGAAGATCGTCGTTATGCATCCTGGTCCTATTAATAGAGGGGTCGAAATTTCGAGTGATGTGGCGGATTCTGAACAATCAATTATCTTACAACAGGTAGAAAATGGGGTGGCGATTCGGATGGCGATTTTGTTTTTGTTGGCGGGGAAGCGGTAGGTTAAAAAGTTCAAGCAGCAAGTTCAAGTTCAAAACATACAAGATGTTGACATTCAATTGAATAAATTATATATTAGATAGAAAAAAATTTAATAGAGACTCTTCAATAACAGACATCCTTTACAAAGTTGAGTGTCAACGTTTTGTATGTTTTGATCTTGAGTTTGACACTTGAACTTGAACTTTGTTATACTTTTTCCTCTTCGCCCTCCACTCGCTGTTTCTCATACAAATCATAATAAAACCCT
>JALZWC010000890.1 GCA_023300255.1 Saprospiraceae bacterium
CCATCCGCTTTGCGGTTCAGGAGCTTACACTCCTTCATCTTAGAGTAAAAAATGACTAGCTTAAAACGACCAATTTATTCTCACTTTTTGCCTTAGTAAGTAGATATACCTATCTTGAGTGCTATATTCAGCTATTCTAAATCCATCCTGTAGCCAATCTCCTATATTCTTAATAACCTTGTTACTTATCTATTTTTTTTTTCCTAATTTTACGTTTCGGCAATCTTTAGAACCATACAAGTTTTAGAATAGACCTATCTTTTTAGCTAGGCAGGGAAGCGAGAGCAGAGAATAGAGACGTATTTCATTTAAATAAACAACGAAATTTCGTCTATTTTAAACGAAATACGTCTCTACTCTCTACTCTCTGTTCTAACTTATTATATCATTCATCAGTTGAACTAATGACAAATCTTATTCTTTTTGGACCTCCAGGGTCAGGTAAAGGTACACAGGCTACCAAATTAGTAGAAAAATATGGCTTATTACACATCTCCACCGGAGATCTTTTTAGATATAATTTGAAAAATAAGACTCCTTTAGGAAAAGAAGCTAAAACATATATGGATAAGGGGGCTTTAGTACCAGACTCTGTTACCATTAAGATGTTAAAAGCAAAAGTGGATGAAAATAAAGAAGTTGGTGGTTATATTTTTGACGGCTTTCCTCGAACAATCCCTCAGGCTGAGGCTTTAAATATATTGCTAGGTGAAGATAATCAAGCAATTTCTGCGCTAATTGCGTTAGATGTAGATGATGAAGAAATTGTAACTAGGCTATTAGAAAGAGGAAAAACCTCTGGTAGAGCGGATGATACGGACGAAAGTATCATTCGTAATAGAATAGCAGTTTATAAAAAGGAGACAACTCCTGTCTATGATTATTATAACGAGACAGGACACTCTATGAAGATTAAAGGAATTGGTTCTATTAAAGATATCTTTGGTAGACTATGCAAGGAGATGGATAAATTAGTATAGGAAGAAGGAATTAAATAAAGTACCTGTTATGGCGAAGTAGTTTTTTCTCGTAAAGAAACTTCAAAATTAAGGCATAGTAAGGCTACGGCTTCATTTTTAAGTTTTTTACGAGGAAAAAGGACAAGTCATAATGGGTAGATTATTTATTTCCTACTCTCAAGGCATAAATTATGCTTCCGACATAAACATACAAAACCACAAAAAGTCGCTTTTTTTGTGGGTTTGTATGTTATCTTTTGTTTCTCTTTTTTTGCTTTCCTGTGCAGGTTCTAAAGTGTTGACTAAGAAAGAAAAAAAAACGCTCCACGAGTTAGTTAGTTCCTCTCCGATTTTTTCTAAAAGTTATACAGGTTTTGCCTTATATGATCCAGTAGCTAAGAAGACCTTGTATGAATTTGATTCAGATAAATATTTCACACCTGCTTCTAATACTAAATTATTCACTTTATATACGGCATTAAGTTTATTAGGCGATACGATTCCAGCATTTGAATATGGGATAAAAGGAGATTCTTTAATCTTATATGGTACTGGCGATCCTTCCTTATTACATCCTTTCTTTGTTGAAAATGATACCCTTATTCAATTTCTGAAAAGCAGACCAGAACAGTTATTTTATTGCTCAGATAATTTTATAGATGAAAGATATGGAGCTGGATGGGCTTGGGATGATTATCTATACTACTATCAAGTAGAGAAATCAGCAATGCCTATTTTTGGTAATGTAGTGAGCATAAAGAAAAAGACTAATACACTTACAGATACGATCACGCCAGCTTATTTTCAACAATATATTGACCGAAACACTGGAATAGAACGTTCCAGACCTCGCTTTAAAAGAGCCTTATCTACAAATCAAATGAACTTAGAAGGTGCGCTTTCTGCGCAACAAAATTTTCATCAAGAGGTCCCTTTTAAATATAGTGATAGCTTATTGATCAATCTACTTCAAATGGAGGTAGGTAAAGAAATTGGTTTATTATCAATTCCTAAAATATCGGTAACAGAAAAAGTCTATAGTGGAGCTACGGATAGTCTTTATAGAAGGATGATGGTAGAAAGCGACAACTTTGTAGCAGAACAATTATTACTGATGTGTGCTAATGAGCTATTTGATACGATGAATACTCGGCGGATTATCGCTTACGCTAAAGATTCTTTATTACAAGATTTATCGGATCCACTCAGATGGGTAGATGGCTCTGGATTGTCTCGATATAATTTATTTACGCCTCGATCTATTGTTCAACTATTAGAGAAAATACAGGAACGATTATCAATAGAAGACATAAAAGTAATTTTTGCCGCTGGTGGAGAATCAGGTACGTTGACCAACTATTATCGTTCGAAAGGACAACCCTTTATATATGCTAAAACTGGGACGCTTTCTAATAGACATTGCTTAAGTGGATATTTGTTCACAAAGACGGGTAAAGTACTTATCTTTAGTTTCATGCATAATAATTTTTATGGTAGCTCGACACCACTCAAAAAGGAAATGGATAAAGTATTAAGAAGATTGTATGAGGAGCATTAATTTTAAAGTTTATCTCACTTCTTTGTGTGTACTCTTCTAAAAAAGAAAACAACGTATGGAAAATACCATTTATGATAAATTAGGGGCGGAACAGTTAGAACAGCTAGTTCATAAATTCTACGAACTAGTAACCGATAATATCCTACTAAAACCCTTATTTACGTCTGATTTAGAAATGGTTAGAAAGAAACAAGTTGCTTTTTTAACGCAATTTTTAGGAGGACCTCTTTTATATAATGAAACCTTCGGTCATCCTAGGATGCGCATGCGACATGCTCCACATGCTATTACAGAAGCTGCTGCAATGGAATGGTTAAAGTGTATGAAATTAGCAATTGATACCTTAGAGATAGACGAAGATTTTAAAGATACTTTATACAATTGCTTCCCACGTGTTGCCGCAAATATGATTAATAGTTAAAGAACAGTTAGGCAAAGTGTAAGAATAAATTGGTCGTTTTAAGCTAGCTATTTTTTCTTCTAAGGAATTCTAAAAAATTAAGCATAGCTGGCTACGGTTCTTTTTT
>JALZWC010000891.1 GCA_023300255.1 Saprospiraceae bacterium
AGAGAGCAGAGAATAGAGAGTAGAGACAGATTTCGTTTACAAACAACGAAATTTGGTCATTTTTTAAGCGAAATCCATCTCTATTCTCTGCTCTCTATTCTCTGCTCTTTTCTTATGTATAGTAGTATGTTATATATACTTACGTGATACTGATTCACCACATAGTTCACAGTAGTCTTCATTGCGTTTTGTCTATGTGAACTACTGTGAACTATGTGGTGAAAAATAAGCATTACTTGGATGGTGGCTTTGCCACCATATGTCTCCATGTTCAAAAAAACTCCCTCACTCCTTCTTTCGATTGCGAGGATGAAATGTCATAATCGTTTCTCGTAGATAATCAGTATCCAAATGGGTATAGATTTCTGTTGTCACAATAGATTCATGACCTAACATATCCTGTACGGCTTTTAAATCAGCCCCACCTTCTACTAAATGGGTCGCAAAAGAATGTCTAAAAGTATGAGGACTCACGTTTTTGGTGATACCTGCTAATGCTGCTGCTTCCTTTACTATATTAAAAACCATGATTCGACTTAATTTCTTACCACGTCTATTCAAAAATAGAAAATTCGCATGTTCTGGATGGATATTTTTTTGTTGATTTCGCACATGTTTTTTATAAAAAAGAATGTGTTTTATTGCTTCTTCTCCAATAGGGACTAACCGCTCTTTGTTATTCTTTCCCAATACTTTTAAATAGCCCACAAGATGATAAAAATTAGAAACTTTTAGCGTAATTAATTCGGTAACACGCAGTCCACACGCATATAAAGTCTCTAACATGGCCCGATTACGCATACCGTGATCGTGGCTTAAATCTATAGTAGCTAAGAGTGATTGGATTTCTTCATAAGATAGTACTTCTGGAATTTTTCGTTGTAACTTAGGGCTATCCAATTGCTGAACAGGACTGGTATCTACTAGATCTTCTAATAGCAAAAACTTGTAAAATGTTTTAAGCCCCGAAATAATTCGGGCTTGGGACCTAGCCCCTAATCCAACGGTATTAATCCAATGTACAAATTCAACTAGGTGATCGCTAGTTATTTCTTTTATTCCTATATCGTAGTTATGGATCTCTAAAAAGTCAACTAGTTTTTGCACATCTCGTAGGTAGCTTTCTATAGAATTTGCAGATAGCGAACGCTCTAATTTTAAATATGCTTTAAACCCTTCTTTAATTGGTGTCCAATTCATGGATTTTTATAGTGTGGTTGGTAATTTTCTATTTTTGACAATTATCGCAGTACGTTATTCAAAGTTCTCGTAGGCTCCTTTTTTATGAAACCTCAATAGGTGCTCTGGATCTTGGTCATTAAAAATGGACAAAATGAGGGTTCGCTTATTGCGACGATTAGAAGGGAATAAGATTTTGATTGGATTATGAACATACCCATTATCTTCAAATAGTAGTATTTGTTTATTGCGAGTCTTTACTCTAAAATGTGCCAATTCTTCGGCGTCTTTTGGCAACGGAATATCAGGATAGCCTTCTTCTTTAAGAAAGGCTTGTACCATTTCATAGCTATGTTTTAGACTCATTCCTGCAAAGATTGTTTTGTATTCATAGCCATTACTCTCTCCCCCCATATATGCTTCCCCTGCTAATGGAAATCGTTCTCGTATTGGCTGCTTTTCTATTGCTTCGTCGGAATCAGTAATATCTGCTTCTATCGTCATAATGTAATTAGTTAGTCATTACACTGCTGGACATTCAATTAGAATAGAGAGTAGAGAATCGAGAGTAGAGACAGATTTCGTTTGCAACCAATGAAATTTGGTTGTTTGTAAACGAAATCTGTCTCTATTCTCTACGCTCGCTTCTCTATTCTTTAAAATATCCAGCAGTGTAGTCAGTCATTACAAATTTACCATTATTTGTTGATTATACTTGAATTAATATACGATTTGTTGACAATATTAGTGAAATAGTCTAGTATCATCAAGCGGTCTGATGATCTTGAAAGAAGGCTAAATAATTTTTACCTTTGCAAAAACGTGTTTATCAAATATGAAAGAAACGAGTATTCAAAAGATTAATAGCCTTATAGAAAAGGGCTTTGAAGAGCGATCCGCAGCTGATTCTAAAGCATGTAGCAATACCTTTTTACTAGCTTGGGAAGAATTGGTAACGCATGCTCCTCCTGCTTATACAGATTTTTCTGCGCTAGTGGCCGCATTTAATCAGGGAGAGGGTTATGATTGGTTTGCTTGGATATGGGACATTTGTGAAGAATTTGAAACTGCCAGTGCGGATAATCAAGAATGCCTAACAGAACGGCTACAGTTTATTGATGCATTTATGCAGCGTTTTCCAGACACGACAGATGAAGACTTGATAGAGTTTTTACAAAGAAACTTAATTAAGACTAATTTTCTGTTAGGTAAAGATGTGGAAGGTGCGGAGGCAGTCACTACCTTTTATCAATTTTTCCCTGATTCTGTGTGGGGCTATATTGAGTGGGGAGATGCGCTACTAAAAAGAACACCTGTGGATAAAGAAGCGGCATTGGCTATTTATAGAAAAGGCTTGACGTTGAACGATGATCCAGACTATTTAGATGTATTGAAGCGTCGGATTCGGAAAATGTGATTAGTATCGATGCAATAATAAGACCGTCAGTTTCGACGGCCTTATTATTTTGCAGTGTACTTAATGTTAAGTCAAATTAATTCTGATAAGTATAATTATATTTCATTCCTTATCATTAATTGATTGACTTATTATTTAGGTTAGTTGAATAATTTTAGCCCTCTTTTTTTTCCTTCTATTAATAAGTAAGAATTTTTTGATTTTAGTTTCTTGTAGGTTTGGATTTTTCCGTTCGGCCAATAAATGACTGCTTTTTTTATTTTTTTGGCCCTACCTAATCCAAAATGTAAGGTCGTTGGTTTTTGCATTAATTGCCCTCTACCTGCATTTACTTCTTGAGTGTATATATTTCTAGCGGTATGTATTTTTACAATTGCTCCTATTCCAAAATGATTAGCGGAGGTGCTATTTAAATTTATTTTGATCCAAGCATTATTATTAGTCTGTGTGTTTTTAAATAAGCTTATTTTTCCATCTTTTCCCATTGCTAGATCTAGTAAGCCATCATTATTAAAATCTACAAAACAGGCATCACTATTAGAATTGATTTTGCCTAAACCAGCTTCATAGGTATTCATTTTAAACGTATGATCTTTCTGTTGTAGATAGAAATCAATATAGTGACAGTTGTAAAAAGCTGTAGTGACTAGATCTACTAAGCCATCATTATTTACATCTCCGAATGCTGCTCCAGAATGGGTTTCTTCATATTGTATACCTGTGTTTTTTGCGGGCACAAAAGTACCTTTTTTATTCTTGAAAATAGTAGTTGTTTTATGTCCATATAATTTCATGTAATTAGCATGTGCTAACTGAGGTAATAGCAAATCAAAGTCGCCATCATTATCATAGTCATACCAATCTACACCGGTGCCATGATTGGCATTTTTATTTCTATTGTCTAGTTCTTGGGGAGCATTTATTCTGGTGAAATAACCAGAACCATTGTTCTGATAAAATTCATCTTCTTCTAAGAAATAATTGGTAATAAATAAATCTATATCTCCATCTAAGTCATAGTCTGTAAATTGAGTCCCTCGACTCCTTTTATTAGTGTTTGCAAAATTAAAATCATCTTGATGGTCCGGATATATTCTTTGTGTTATATCTTCAAATGCTAATTTTCCAGTATTGAGGAAAAGATAATTAGGTAATGGTGTTGGGTATTTAGACCATAATTGAGCAATCACTAAATCAGGAAGTTGATCTTGGTTAATATCTGCTACACTAAAGGCTTTAGGATTTTGTAAGGGAGGTAGATTTAGTTGTGTTTTTTTAAAATTGCCAGTACCATCATTTACAAATAAATAAGATACTTCTCTTCCTAAACATATAATATCTGAATCGCCATCATTCTCGATATCTATAAATAAACTAGCGCCAAATTTCCATCTTTTAGCTAAAGGAATTCGGTGACTAACCTTTTCAAATATTCCCTTATTATTTTTATACAGCTGTCCACCTGCTAATAGATCTAGCCAATTGTCTTGGTCAATATCCGCCCATGCAATAGAACGAATAGGTATGTTTATATTTAATTGAGCTTGTTCTGTGAATTCCGTAAAGATAGGTGTAGTTGGAGGAAGGTATTCAACTAAAAGTTCGATAGGTAGTAAGAAATTTTTTCCTAATAAAGTGCTTTCTAGAAAGGTAGGATAATATACGCCACCATCTTTATCACTGCATATGTCACTCGTATTGAGGGTGTCTATTTGCACATTAAAGTTTGTGCTAAATTGATCTAAACCAATGTAACATTGATCATTGTCTAAGAGGATTGGTTCTAGGAATTTTATATCTAGTGTTTCTTGACCTGTTTTAGTTTTGGTAATCTTTGTTGTAGGGATTAAATTTTTTTTTATATAAGGCGTGTTGGTTCCTCCTTCATGACCATATAATTGTACATTGAAAGAAGCTCCATTTTTTGCAGAGGTATGGATTTTAATTCCTGTTATTTTACTTGGGCGATTTAACTCAAATCTAGCAAGAATTTGCGAATGTTTTTTTATGGAAAGTGTCGCTAAATCAGACGAGTAATTATAATGACGGAGGGTATCTTTTTGTCCTGTAAGGAAAGAATAACTAATCAATGAAAACAGGAGGACTAATAATTTGTAAGACATATTTTTATTCTGAAAACTTCTAAAGCTTATTGCTTTAATAATTACGTTTAAAGTCTTAAGATGTTTATCCTATTTTCCTGAAATAAAAAAAAAGGGAATTTGCCAAGTAGCAAATTCCCTCAAAGTAGTACCCTCACAGACTAATTCTTTAGAAAATTAGTATGTTTCTTTATGTTGGAAAACACATTTTTTTTGATGAAATTGTTAAAACAATTTCAATAATCCAAACAACACCGACCCTGAATGTCAAGTTGTGGTAGGGTCGGCTGTTCGGTTTTGGTTGTTGCCTAATTCTTAATAAACTTTAAAGTTTTTATTTCTTTTCCAGCCCGTATATTAGTGATGTAATATCCTGCAGGCATGTTGGATAGATCCAAAGATAAAGTATTGTCTCCTCTAACCGCAACGTATTTCTGTCTATAAATAGCATAACCGTTGATACCTAATAACTGAATCTCATATTCGCTATTTTTAGCAAATTCCAAATCTATATTTACCTGTTGATGTGCTAATGTTGGATATAAATTAGCAGATTCTAGGATTGTTTTAGGTGCTTCATTTAGAGTGAAGAAGCTAATCGTTTTTAGGCTATCAACAAAGTTGTTTACTTTTTCCTCGCCTGCTATTATTCCGCCTCCAATAGTATCTAGAATATCGAGGATTTCATCTGTATCAAATCCTAAGCTATCTAGCAAGCCGATAATATCATTTATACCTGCAATATCTCCACCAGCGATACCATCCAAAATATCCGTGATGTCATCAATGCCATCAAGATCTAATCCAAGACTATCTAGTAAACCAATAACATCATCAATGTCTTCA
>JALZWC010000892.1 GCA_023300255.1 Saprospiraceae bacterium
TGTTGTCGCCCCAAACATGTAACTTATAAGAAGGCACGCCATTCGATACGGTTACCCAAGCGGAACCTGTAGTGCTACACGATGCTGCTGTTACTTCCAAGGCAAAATCCATATTGCAACAGTTTTCACTTGCTACTGTAAATGTCTGAAGCTCTTCACAGCCATTTGCGTCAACAATTTTAATATTATAAGTTCCTGGTTGAATGTCAGTAATTTGGAAACTACTATTATCCACCCAGTATTCCTTATCAATACCGTTGCCCCATATATGCAACTTATAGGAAGGGGCACCATTGGATACTGTTACCCAAGCTAAACCTGTACCACCACAAGGTGCATCCGATACTTCCAAAGCGTAGCTATAGCCACTACAATTTGCATCTGAAAGTGTATTATCTAAATCTGAATTAAAAGCAATTGAATTGCCTAATTCAGTAGTCTCTTCTAAGGAAATTAAAGTAGTCTTTCTTAATTCCGTGAGTTCATCATTCCCCTCCATTGCTGGAAGAAATGGAGAAAACAAAAAGAGTAAAACAAGAAACAGTATAGGTTTCTTCATGTTCGTAAATGTTTGATTGAGAAATATCATTATCTTTAAGTGTTTTGTCGGATAATAGCATACCCTGTAAAATCACAAAAAAAAAAAATTAGTATCATACTAAAAGTTTTAGTAGCTACTTTTTGTTAAAAACAAATTCAAAAGGCTTACTTTTAAGTGTGATGTTTTAAAAAAATATGGATAGTATTGGACTAGTTTAAGTCTCGAAGAACTTAAATATCTTGAGTAGGTCTACTTCGAAAGTAGACTATTTTTATACAGAGATAGAAATGGTTTAAATGTAGTAAAAGACTTGATCGATTTTTGGGAAAGGATATAAATTTGCTTGTACTCTTTGAGAAGAAAGTTTAATGTATATGGTAGGTAATAGAATAAAGCAAATATAAGTTAATCTACAATCAAATGAAACTATAATAGTTTAATTTTCTTTAATAACTTCTTATTCTATAATTACCTAACAGCTCAAATGTAACCATAACTAATTAATATTCAAAATATTAAACATTATTATAATAACAATTACATTAACAAAAGTAGAAATGTTAAATTTTAGCTAAACATAGAATGCTACGAATATTTAAACAAAAAAAAGAAGGACTTACAGATCAGGAGTTGGTCACACAATATAAGAAAAATGGCGAAATGCTTTATTTAGCTACCCTATATAAACGATACACTAGCCTCATTTACGGTGTTTGTCTAAAGTATTTAAAAAATAGCCAAGATGCAGAAGATGCTTACATGGGCGTGTTCGAAAAATTGGTTAAGAAAGTACGGCAACACGATATTAAAAATTTCAAAAATTGGCTGCATGTGGTCGTGAAAAATCATTGTTTGGAAATCCTTCGTAAACAGAAAAAAGTATTAACAATATCTTATGATCAAGAGCTTATGCAAAATGAACCTTTTGTGCATCCTTTTGAAGAATCCCCTACGGAAGAGTCCGAAAAGAGATTAAGCGACTGCTTGAAGCAATTAGAATTAAAACAATTAGAAGCTATTCAATTATTTTATTATCAAGATAAATCCTATAAAGAAATAGCCGAAACAAAAAATCAACCACTAGGTAAAATCAGATCTTCTATTCAGAATGGTCGACGGAATCTTAAAATATGTATGGAAGGTTTTCAAAATTTTAACTCATGATGGAATTATTAAAAAAATGGTTGGATGGTTCCATTAACTGGAAAGAAGAAAAACAAGTAAGGAATCAAGCTCAAGAAAATAGCTTTTTGGCGGACGCGCTAGAAGGACTCGATGGAGTACCCGATATAGATCATGCGCAAAATGTACAGATATTAGAACAACGGCTCCTCGAACGGATTAGCAAAAAAGATAAAGTAGCCTATCCTTTCAGAACAATCGCTGCTGCTGCCATCCTTTTACTATCGACTGGTATTTGGTGGAATATGCAAAGTGATTTAAATCAACCGACTATTGCAGAAAATAAAATTCAACCCATATTTCCTCCTTCTAGTCCATTAATGGAAAGTAACACCCCTGAATATAATACAAAAGCTAGTATCCAAAATACAATGGCCCCTATTTCTGAAAAGCTAGTTGAAGAAAAAAAGAAGTCACCTGCAAAACAAAAAGCAATATCTACTAAAGAATTAGCAGTGGTACAAAAAGAATTACCAAGCATGGTTCTATCAAGTGATCTACAAGGGGACGCTTTATCTACGGATATTGCACAGGAAAAAGTTGAAATGATTACAGAAGCTTCCACAATCGTAGCAGTAGAAACTCCACAAGAAAAAATTGAAATGATTTCGGAGGCGTCTACTATTGTAATGGAAAAAACTTCGCAGGAAGCGGACCAAATGGAAGAGGCAGATGGAATCGCAATTATTGAAGAAGGAGTCGCTGCTGATCCAGCTCCAACATCTATGGCAACAGAATCTAAAATCAGGAGTCCTTTCCCACCTGAAAGGAACCTTCGGAATGCAATAGTTACCGATCCAGAAACAGATAAGAAAAGAACAACATTGGGAGAGTTACCTGATAATTCCCAAGTATCTCCTGTAGATGGAATGAAAGCTTTCCAAAACTATATTAAAAAAAATAGACGTTATCCTGAAACAGCTAATGTTAAGGGTACCGTATTTTTAGTTTTCACTCTAAAGAAGGATGGTGCTATTAAGGATGTTGTAGTCACTAAAAGTCTACATCCTACTTACGATGAGGAAGCTATTCGATTATTAAAGGAAGGCCCAAAATGGATTAGTCCAACAAAAATAGGTTACTGTGAAATATCTTTTGGATTGGAGGATTAGGAGCGGAA
>JALZWC010000893.1 GCA_023300255.1 Saprospiraceae bacterium
AAATTCTGTAATCCTGTAAATTCTGATTCTAACAAGTGGTAGAATCAGAATTTACTGAATTGCTGGATTTACAGAATTAGAGTGATGCCTTGTTCTTTTTGGTTGCTTATTGTTAATCTCCTTTCTACTACTTAGTTGACAATTGTACATGTATCTGCTCGAAAATTCTGCAAATTCTATAATCCTGTAAATTCTGATCTTTTTTCCCTATTTTAGTACAAAAAATTTCTAAAAAATGAACAAACATGCAAAAAGACGAACTCACCTATTCGATCATTGGTTGTGCAATGAAAGTGTACAACACCCTCGGTCCTGGATTCCAAGAAGTAATTTACCAACGATGTCTAGCGATAGAATTAGGAAGAAAAAATATCACTTTTGCTAGAGAACAACCACAAACTATTTATTATGAAGCTATAGAGGTAGGTAGTAGAAGAGCGGACTTTGTAGTGGCTAATAAAGTAGTTGTAGAGTTGAAAGCAACGGTTCGCTTAGAAGATGTCCATTTGGCACAAGCAAAAAACTATACAGTTGCTTATGATTTCCCGAAGGGTTTGCTCATCAATTTTGGTGGTAAAAGTTTAGAGTATAAGTTGTTGTTTAATCCTAAGTATAATCAGGATTCACAGAATCTTTGAATTTGCAGAATTTTCGAGCGGGCACATGTACAACTATTAGAAAGAGTAGGAAGTGCAATTGTTAGAATCAGAATTTACAGGATTATAGAATTTACAGAATTTTCGAGCAGGCACATGTACAACTATTAATATTAAGGAGTAGAAATAATATTAAAAATAAGCAAGCAAAACAATAAAACACTACTCTAATTCTGTAAATTCAGTAATTCAGAAAATTCTGATTCTGACAGTTGTTAGAATTTTTCGAGCAAGCACATGTGCCGTTTTGCTAAAGAGTAGAAATGATATTGAAAATAAGCAAGCAATAAAATAAGGAACTACTCTAATTCTGTAAATTCAAAAATTTTGTGAATTCTGATTCAACACCCCTACTAGAAAATTCTAATCACTTCTGCACCACAAACTTCATTCGATATTCCCGAGCAATTTGCCCCTTCTTAATCTTATCCAATTTCCGTCGCACCAATCGTCGTTTCAGCGGCTTTAAGTGCTCCGTAAATAAGACTCCATCAATATGGTCATACTCATGCTGAATAACCCTAGCATTTAATTCAGAAAAAGTCTCGATATGCTCCTCAAAATTTTCATCCAAGTATCGAATCTTTACTACTTCTGGACGCTGCACATCTCCTCGAACATCTGGGATACTCAAACAGCCTTCTTCATAAGGTTTAATCGCACCAGTTTCTTCTATCTTTTGCGCATTAATCATTACCTTCTTGATCCCCTTAAAAGGTTCTCCCTCTTTTTCCATTTGTGTAGAATCCAAAATAAACAAACGAATAGGCAAACCAATTTGTGGCCCTGCCAAACCGACTCCTTCGGCATTGTACATCGTTTCCCACATATTAGTAATTAACTCCTCAAGATTCGGATAATCAGCAGCTATATCTGTTGCTACTTTTTTTAAAACAGGCTGTCCGTAAGCGTAAATTGGTAAAATCATTTTTTATAGGTAATAGGTAGTAGGTAAAAAGTAATAGGTAAGTAGGTACCATTAGCTATGGATACTTATTACCTATTACTTCTTACCTATTACTTATAATTATGCGTTTCTATCAATACAATTCAAATCCTCGAAAGCTATCTTCAAACGCTCAACAAATGCTTGTTCGCCTGCTCTTAGCCATTTTCTTGGATCGTAGTATTTCTTATTAGGTACTTCATCTCCATCTGGATTACCGATTTGAGCTTGTAGATACTCTTTATTCTTTGCCTCATATGCTCTTACGCCATCCCAAAATGCCCATTGCATATCTGTATCAATGTTCATCTTCACAGCACCATACTCTATCGCCTCTCTAATGTCCTCTCTGCTAGAACCAGAACCACCATGGAATACAAAGTTAATTGGCATATCTTCTGTATCAAATTCTTTTTGGATATGATCCTGAGAATTCTTTAAGATGACCGGCTTTAATTCTACATTACCTGGTCGGTATACGCCATGTACATTACCAAAAGCTGCTGCTACTGTAAAGCGATCACTAATAGGCTTCAAAGTCTTATAAGCATAAGCAACCTCTGATGGTTGTGTATATAAACGAGAACTATCAATATCTGTATTATCTACGCCATCTTCCTCACCACCTGTTACCCCTAATTCAATTTCTAATGTCATGCCTAATTTAGACATCCGCTTATGATATTTCTCACAGATTTCTATATTTTCTTCTAAAGATTCTTCTGACAAATCCAACATATGAGAGCTATACAGTGGATAACCTCTAGTCTTAAAGAATTGTTCACCAGCATCTAGTAAACCATCAATCCAAGGCAATAATTTCTTAGCACAGTGGTCTGTGTGTAAGATCACAGGCACTCCATACGCCTTTGCCATCGCATGAACATGCATCGCACCAGAGATCCCTCCTAGAATAGCCGCTTGCTGCTTATCATTAGAAAGGGATTTCCCAGCATAAAAAGAACAACCTCCATTAGAGAATTGAACAATGACTGGCGAATTAACAGCTTTTGCTGTTTCTAATACTGCGTTAACAGAATCGGTACCAACTACATTGACAGCTGGTATTGCAAAATTATGCTCATTTGCATAATTTAATAAGTCTGTTACTTCATCTCCGTGTAAAACTCCAGAACGAAATCTTGCCATTTTATTATTATTTAATTGTGACTGATGTCGAATAACTAATGCTAAAAATAATGTTAGTGTTGATTTAACACTAAGTAATCGTTTTGAAGCACAAAAGTACGAAATTTATAGATTGCTTGTAGCGATATACGGTATCCTAGACAGCTTAGCCTAAATAAAAGGTTAATAATTGCCTGCCTTTTTTGTTTTAACTTGTTGTTCTTGAGTAAACTTATTAGGCTTATTAGGCTTTACACCACCCTATTTTCAATACTTAGTAATGGTATAAAAATAAATATACACTCTTGACTGCTTCTTTTACCCCTATTTTCTCCTTTAAAAACAGTCATAGTATCAACAATACTCCCGTTTTTAAAGAAAAAACTAGGAACAAAATAAACGACTCAAGAATGTACATTTATTCTCACACCATTACTTAAAGACATAGTTAATAAAGTGTAACCACCAATTTTTTACTAGCAATTACTTTAAAAAACTCATGGACTAGTAACAAGGACTTCTCCTTAAAAAAAATATCTGAATAGAGTCTTTTTTGATGTAATTCCCATACTTCTTGGTCTTTTTCTAAGAATTTCCATAGTGTCCGACTTATCTTAAAAAAGCGTTCTATATCATTCAATTCAGGAATATTTTTACTTCCTAAATGGATAAGGCTTTGTTTAAACGTATCAAAATTATAGAAGGTATATTGTTCTGGATAGCGAAAGCTTAAGTATAAAGAGAGTATAAAATAATCCTGATAATGATTATTTTCAATTTTTAAAGGGTATTGAATTTTATATTCACTCAACAAATCATCGCAATAGAATATAACGCGATCTATTCTATCTGCCACATTTTTTTCTTCATTAAATAGATCTTTGAAAATATGCCCTATATATTCTGGCGACATCGCTCCCAGGGTTAATAAAGCTTCCTTTGGTCGATAAGTCCTATCTTTCCAAAGACTACTAGTCTTAGAATTTTTTAAACTCTTATCATACATAGCCAATAGATCAGGGTTTTCTATATTCCAATTATCTTGAAATACTTTTTGGCTTTCCCATTTATAGAGTTCTTCCACTGCCGACTTACTTTTTAAGTAAGTTTTAAAATATTGAACGTAAGCTTCAATCTTTTGTAAATTCATTGATACTAAACTTTACACTTTAAAAGAATTTCCACAAAAGTAGGGGATATTCCAATTTAAAGCATCTAGTAATGATGAAAGAATAAGTACCGCATCTGGACGAGGTTATTTTGTGTCCTTATCTAGTTCTACTTTGGGACTTTAAATTGAGACAGAGAACAAAAATAAATTCGTTAATAAATAACGAATTTTCGGTAAATGAAAATGGATTCGATCTCTTCTATCGCTTCTCTGCGCTCTATTCTTCTAAAGTCCCAAAGCAGAATTAATATAGTAATACTAATAAAATAACCATTGAATCCACTATAAAATTATAGGCTAGGATAGCAGGCAAATAAAAACAAAAGAGTAATTTTGTACTCGCTAAGGAATGAGGGATTAATAAACCAGCTTTAGCTTGTCCTTCTTCCGCGTTGCCAAAATACTGACTATGCTATGGTATAGCGCCATTTTGACACCTTGAACAAGAACAAATAATCGACAATTGAAAGAAGTAATCTTCAATTCCAGAATTATAAAACTTTAAATTAGTTTAGATTGTTAGTTGATACTCAATAAATATCAATAGTAGTCTTAATAAGTGAAGTAATAAGTAATAAGTATAAAGTAGTAAGCATGAAGTTGTAAGACGTTGACAGCCAATCTTTAAAATCATAATGGACTACTTTATCTACACTACTGGACATTCAATTAGAACAGAGAGTAGAGAATCGAGAGTAGAGACAGATTTCGTTTGCAAACAACCAAATTTCGTTGTTTGCAAACGAA
>JALZWC010000894.1 GCA_023300255.1 Saprospiraceae bacterium
CGCCCATCCGCTTTGCGGTTCAGGAGCTTACACTCCTTCATCTTAGCGTAAAAAATGACTAGCTTAAAACGACCAATTTATTCTCACTTTTTGCCTTATTGATGAACGAATCTATGTAACAGGGAAATATTCAATAGGTTTTAGAAATGTAAATCTCAGAATTTTACAAGATAATTATTTTTTAGAAATAACCCTAGTTGTGTTCTTTATTTCTATAGGCTGTATATAGTTTTCAATCAACCAAATCAAGTGGCTATGCAAGTTTTTACATGGCCACACTTCTTTTTTATCATTCCCTAACTAATTTTTCTTTCCCTATCAGAATAAATTTTACCTTTACCTAAAACCTAAGAATCAGAAATTTGTTAGTTCTATTATGCAGCAACTCAGGGTATCGGTATTCCTCCTATTTTTAACACATTGGCTTGCCGCACAGGAAGCCACATTTCCAGTTCCATTATCCGCTCGAACGTCCAATTATGACATTAGTGTTCAGTTGGATACTGAAAAGCATATGGTACATGGTAAAGAAACGCTTACTTGGACGAATCCTTCCGACGATGAAGTACCCTTCATTCGCTTTCATCTCTATTTAAATGCTTTTCGTAATACGAGCTCTACGTTTAATAGAGAGGCTAGTGGCAATTTTAATTCACCCTTAGATGGGCCCTTAAAAGATGCAGATTGGGCTTGGATTAATATAGATCATGTAGAAGATATGGCAGGCAATGATCTGACTGCTAATTTAGAATATGTGCAGCCCGATGACGATAATAAGGACGATAGAACAGTCATTCAATTAAATTTGCCAGAACCTGTTCCTCCAAGAGGAACAATTGTTTTAAAACTAGACTTTACTTCCAAATTACATAGCCTAAACGTAAGAACAGGCTTTAGTAAAACCTTCTACCACAACGTTCAATGGTTTCCTAAGACAGGCGTGTACGAACCAGCGGGTAGTCGTTTTGCAAAAGTAGGTCAGTGGAATTGCCATCAATATCATCCTACGACAGAGTATTTTGGAGAGTATGGTAATTTTAATGTAGATATCACTGTCCCAAAAGACTATAAAATGGGCGGATCGGGTACGCTATATAAAGAAGAAGTAAAGGGAGAGAAAAAGACGTACTACTTTCATGCAGAAGATGTGATTGATTTTGCTTGGACTACTTCGCCCAATGTATTGCAAATGGATGATAAATGGAAAGACGTTGATATAAAACTATTAATTGCACCAGAATATGATTGTTGCGGCGATAGATATATTAGTGCGGCCAAACATGCAATGGATTATTTAGGAGATCGCTTGATGGATTATCCTTGGCCTATGTTAACGATTATTGTACCACCTTTTCATGCGGCGGGTGCAGGTGCTATGGAATATCCTACCTTGATTACAGCTCCTGGATTATATAACTTTCCTAGTTGGCTAAGAACACCTGAATATTTTGTGATCCATGAATTTGTTCACCAATATTTTCATCTAATGATTGGTACGAATGAATTTGAAGAAGCTTGGATGGATGAAGGCTTTACGTCTTATTGGAAGTCGAGAGTACTAGATCATGCGTACGGGGAAAAGCAATCTGTTATAGATTTAGGGTTCTTTCAGATGGGAGCAATGGAATTTTTTCGCTCTAGATATACGGGCATGAAAAACTTACATGTAGCGGAAAGCACCCGAGCAGGTTGGGAATATGAAAATGGTAGAGATCGGGCCTTATATTATTCCAAACCTGCTACTTGGTTAAGAACAATGGAAGGCTTCTTGGGTACAGAAACAATGGATAAAATTATGCATACCTTCTTTCATCGTTGGAAATTTAAACATCCTTCTCGTTTTGACTTTATTGAGGTAGTCAATGAAGTAGTTAGCAAAAATCATGGCACTACTTATGGGGAGTCAATGAATTGGTTTTTCGATCAAGTATTAACAGGTACAGGAGATTGCGATTATGAAGTGTCCCGTATCACGAATGACCAATTACCGAAAGAAGATCGAGGTATATTTGAAGAAAAAGGAATGAAAGCCGAACGTCGCCCTAATACAGAATATCCTACTGCTACTTTTCAATCTAGGGTGGTAGTTTCCAGATTAGGCGATATTTATTTACCCCAAGAAGTACTCGTTCGATTTGAAGATGGCACAGAAATTTTAGAAAAATGGGATGGAAAGAAAAGAACACATGGCTTTGTCTACACAGGCAATAGCAAAGTGGCTAGTGCGACCATCGACCCCGAGGAGAAAATCTATATGGACAAGAATTTCTTGAATAATAGTTTACGAACAGAACCAGATACTAGTACGATACGAAAGTATATGTCGCAGTTGATGTTGCGCTTGCAGCATGTGTTGCAGGGGGTTAGTTTTTTGGTGTAAACGTAGCCGACAAATTTATTGGAATTGTAAATTATCTGTTGATTGCTAACCACGAAGTGGTTGAACGTGAATAGCCCCGAATGAAATTCGGGATGTGTTTTATGATAAAGTGTATTAACCCTGAAAAGATTGAATATCAATAATTTACGTTCAACCCTTTCAGGGTTGCAGCAGTTCCCAATTTAGAAGGAGTGTATAGCCTTTTTGTCCCGCAACTTCCCGTTTTAATTCGACAATTAAAACGGGAAGTTGCGGGACAAAGCCTTCTCTAAAATGGGAAC
>JALZWC010000895.1 GCA_023300255.1 Saprospiraceae bacterium
GGTTTATAAACATCCTGCCTTTAAAGCTTCTTATCAGTCTACTTTTCCCAAGCTACCTGACTCTATAAAATGGCAAATGGATTGTCCCCCTTATTTACCCGAAATGCCAATCTATGAAGCGCTTCCGCTATTGGAGAGTGAAGAAACGATAGAAAATGTTTTTGATTGGATATTTAAAAATAAAGAAGGAGATAAAATAAAGATTAATGAGGGGCCTTCTATAAAAGAAAAAATTAAAAAAAGGAAAGCTACAAAAAAGAGACAACCTAAACCTAAGAAGAAAAAGAAAAAAAGAGGCTTGTTGAAAAGGATTTTTGGTGGCAATTAGATGGTGAGAAAGGAGGGGATAGATCGTCAAATAAAAGAGTGGTAATACAGCAAATCTTACCATCGGATGGCTAGCGCCGTCCGATGGTAACGAAACCTCATCATCGGACGGCGCTAGCCATCCGATGATAAGATTTGAACAATGAAACCTCTAGCATTTTACTACTTTTCAAGCTGCCGATCTATACATCTCTACTGTCTATTTCTTAAGTACCTGCAATCGCTCAATTTCCTCCTCTCCAGCCTTCACTACTAGTACATAGTCGCCATTCGGTAACTGACTAATATCTAAAGACTTAAGATAGTTTTTAGGTTCTTGATTAATTAATTGATTGCGAAAAACTTCTTTCCGCCGGTCATTAAATAATTGAAAACTAACCGCACAATCTTCTGAAATTTGATATTTAATCTGTATTCGTCCATTATTATCCGCAGTCACTTTTTTGCTATTTTTACTCTCTCCATCTAACTTCGGAACAGGTGGATGATAATAACTTATTGGGCCATTGTTTGACTTATATTTTAAACGGTATTTAATATACTTTCCCTGTGCAGTTATGCCTAATCCTGCATCTCGAAATTGATAAGAAGGACTTTGATCACTAGTATTAGCTTTTCCTTGCATCTTCGCTACCGTGACATAAGCACTCCCTCCTATAGAACGCTGTATTTCGTATTGCAACTGCATGGGTTCTTGATTAGCTTTCCATTTTACTTCAATATCCTTTCCTACTAATGATGCATTAAATTGCTTCACCTCTATTGGTGGCGCAACAGCTCTAGCCACAAAGCTATTCCCTGTATAATTTTGTTCATAGCTAACAGGGGTCGCAGTGTTTTTGTTTTTTACATAAATCATACTTTCCCCATTAGGGCTCCAAATGTTTAATTCGGAAGGAATAGCAAATACATTAAAAGGATCAGCATGTGGAACAAGATCCGCTCCTTCTGTTTTTACCGTACGTATTTCTATACCATCTTGGTCAATGAATAACCATTTAAATTGGTTAAAGCTGCCACATGCTCTAGTCCAAGGCTTTCTATCATTAGCGGCCCGCAAAGGAGCACCCCAACAACCCTCTCCTAAATAAATAGTTCCATTCTCATCATCTCTTGCAAATCCTTCATAGCTACTAGGTCCTTTGGAGGGCTTAATTGGATAAGTGGTCTTAACGACATGCGCATCTGATTCAAAAGCTATCTGGACTTTAAATTTATGAAATAAAGTGGCCCAATTTAATAACTGTTCATTCTTTTCTGGTTTGCCTTTTGTATGGGGTCGAATAGTGTGATGATATTGCGCCATTCTCCACTTCATAGAAGTGTTTTGTTGTAAATCATTCGCTAGCCATTGTTGTTGTTTTCCACCAGCTGGAATTAAAGAATTTAAAGTGTAAACTCTCAATAGATCTGTACCAAAAGTAAAAGCATAAAATAGATCTTTGGTATGTACATCAAATAAATCCATTAAGGTTTTATTTGCATATTCATGATTACCTCTCGTTACTACAATCGGTGTTAGCTTACCCTCTTTTGAAATGGTATGTTGCCAATCATCAAACCATAAAGGCCATTGTTTCTCATTATCTGCACCCGTCATATCTCCACCAAACAAGACAAAATGTGGTTGAAGTTTACCCACTAATTTATTAGCATTAATACGACCTTCTCTATGGTTTCTAGAATCGCCACCAGCAATAATAGACAAGCGAGTATAAGGGGAAGCTGGAGCAGTTTGAAAGGAATAAATTTTAGAATTCCCTATGTTGTCATTGACTTTAAAAAAGTAAAGCGTATTAGGCGTCAACCCTGTCAATCGCACAAAATGGTTGTTCATCCCTTTGATCGGAAGTACCTTATCGGGAATTCTAGCGGTTGCATATCCTTCAAACTGTTGCCCTTGTAGTTGATGAGGTGCATAATAAAAGACGGGATCCGTACCTGAAATTTGATCCCAAGCCACTACCATAGACGTAGTAGGGTCTTCTCGCCACATACATCTAAGCCGCGCTATCTCTGCGGAAGCAGTATCCACGCAGATAATAATTACGGCTAGAACTAGTACTATATTTTTTATATTCTTAAGGGACATCGTAGGCTTAACTATTTTTTGATTACTGTAATATTGGAATTTAAATTTCTGGTTGCTGAATAACAGCAGTATGAGGTTGGAGACTTTATATTAATATATAATGAGGGCCAAGAGAGCATTTTATCTATTGCCTACTCTCTAACTAAAATCACATCTTCTCTTTTAAGATTCGAAATGTTCTATACATATCCTTTTTTTTAAATGCAAAAATTGTCCCAAAAATGTATTTCTTTTCTTACAATTATTTAAGAACATCTTCTGCAATCTGTTTTAAACAACTTCATCTGTCAATAGTTGATAAAAAACTAGTTATCAACATAAATTTATCCAAACCCAAGTTAAACTTTTAAATAGACATTTCGTTCATCCTTATTGTTAAGGTACTTATAAAGTTTAATGGGTATTAAGGATAATATAAGGATTACAAAAATACGAAACTCCCCTTCAATAAGCTCCTTTAAAAAAGGCTGTTTTATAGGATAAGTTGTAATTTTGCAAAACACAACAATAAAAATTAACAATATCATGATAAAAGATACGCTAATAACTGGTTTGATTCAAAAAGAATTACAACGCCAGCGAGAAGGAATTGAATTAATTGCTTCTGAAAATTTTACAAGTCAAGCTGTTATTGATGCAATGGGTACCTGTTTGACGAACAAGTATGCAGAAGGATACCCAGGCAAAAGGTATTATGGTGGTTGCGAAGTAGTAGATGAAATCGAACAGCTAGCTATCGACCGTTTGAAAGAATTGTTTGGTGCGGAATACGGCAATGTACAACCACACTCTGGTGCGCAAGCAAATGCAGCGGTATTCCTAGCATGCTTACAACCTGGAGATACCGTACTAGGTTTCGATTTAGCACATGGTGGTCACTTATCTCATGGTTCTCCAGTTAATTTTTCAGGGAAGGTATATAGCCCAGTTTTTTATGGTGTTGAAAAAGAGACTGGCCTTATAGACATGGATAAAGTAGAGCAGAAAGCAATAGAAAATCAACCTAAGTTGATCGTCTGTGGTGCTTCTGCTTATGCAAGAGACTGGGATTACGCTCGATTCAGAGCCATTGCTGATAAAGTAGGTGCTTTATTGCTAGCAGACATTGCTCATCCTGCAGGTATGATCGCTACTGGTTTGTTAAATGATCCAGTACCACATTGTCATATCGTTACTTCTACAACGCATAAAACGCTTAGAGGGCCAAGAGGGGGAATTATCATGATGGGGAAGAATTTTGATAATCCTTGGGGTCGAAAGACAAAAAAAGGGAATCCAATCAAAATGTCTTCTATTCTAAAT